>JADQBM010000074.1 GCA_016278615.1 Clostridia bacterium
ACATCTCTAATATGAATGGTTTTGTCAAGAGGTTTATTTTGAAAATGAACCTCCGGTATTTCCTCTCGTGCTTTAACATCAGGTCTTCCAACATACATTTGCCTATCAAACCTTCCAGGCCTGAGTAAAGCTTCATCTAATAAATCCAATCGGTTGGTGGCGCCTATGATAATAACAGATTCATTTGTTACGAAGCCATCAATTTCAACTAATAATTGGTTAAGAGTTTGATCCTTTTCATTATTGGTTTCATTTGTCCTTTTTGCTCCGATGGCATCTATTTCGTCAATGAATATGACGCTGGGGCATTCCTTTTTGGCTTTTTCAAAAAGAGAACGAACTCTTTTTGCACCAACCCCCACATATTTTTCCACAAATTCTGAGCCACAAGCATTATGAAAAGATGCAAAGCTTTCTCCAGCAATGGCTTTTGCAAGAAGGGTTTTCCCTGTGCCAGATGGACCGTGGAAGAGAATGCCTTTGGGAAGTTTCGCACCCATCTTTCTGTACTTTTCAGGAGATTTCAAAAAATCAATGACTTCCATGAGTTCATCTTTTACTTCATGTAAGCCGGCGACTTCATTAAGAGTGGTTCGAGGTGCTTTAATGGGATATTCCGTTTTTTCTGAAGATAAATCTTTTTTATTGTTTCGAACCCTTGCAGTCTCGGGCTCTAAGTGGGAATTTGGCTTTCTATAATATAGAACTAAAACCCCGCAGAAAATAATCTGAAAGATAACATCCATACCATTAACATATATATAGGGAGAATCCAATGCAAAGGATGCGACAATGCACCAGATTGTATAGGATGAGCATATTATTATAGAAAGCAGTAAAAATTTTCTTTTCAAGCTAACACCACCTATTAAATATTCTTAATTCTATTTTGCCCAACTTAAGGCAGAAAATGATTTATATATAATATTTTTTTAATTAATTTTAAATAGACTAATAAATGATAAAAGAGTTGACAAAGAATGATTAAAGTGATAAATTTAATGAGAAATAAAGAAGAAGTTATCCGCTTCCACCTTGCGAGGTACATCTCTCAGCAAGGTAAATATATAGCTACTATGGATTTAAATTTAGAAGCGGATAGGTGTACCGCTTTTTTTTATGGAAATTATTGAATTGATCGCAATTATTTCTAAGTATATGTAAGTCTATTTCAGACTCGCAAGTTGTTTTTCTGATTTTTAGGAGGTGCTAAAGATTAACAAAGAACTTCAGATCAACGAAGAAATTCGCGACAAAGAGATCAGGTTAATTGACAGTGATGGCGCACAGCTTGGTGTTGTAAGTGCTAAAGAAGCTCAGAAAATCGCCAATGAAAAGAAACTTGATTTAGTCAAAATTGCTCCCAATGCGAATCCCCCGGTTTGTAAAATTTTAGATTATGGAAAATACAAATATGAGTTACAGAAGAAAGAAAAGGAAGCCAGGAAGAAGCAAAAGATAATCAGTGTTAAAGAAATAAGACTCAGTGCAAAGATTGAGGAACATGATTTAGTTGTGAAGGCAAATAGTGCTAATAAATTTCTAAAAAATGGAGATAAAGTAAAAGTAACTCTTAGATTTAGGGGACGCGAAATGGGTTTTATTAAATCAGGTTTTTCGATTATGGATAGATTTTATGTATTGATTGAAGAATCAGGGATCATAGAAAAAAAACCTGCACTTGAGGGGCGAAATATGATCATGATTTTAGCACCTAAGAACTAATGATTGAGAGGAGGAAAAAAAGATGCCTAAGATGAAAACACATAGAGGAGCCGCAAAGAGATTTAAACTTACTAAAAGTGGAAAACTTAAGAGGGCAAAGGCATATACAAGTCACATATTAACAAAGAAATCTCCAAAAAGAAAAAGAAACTTGAGAAAAGCAGGTTTCCTTACTTCGGCAGATCTTAAAAGAATAAAAAGAGCATTAGGTATGTAGATATATTTCATTAACGAAGGAGGTAGGAAAAGATGGCAAGAGTAAAAAAGGCGTTAAATGCGAAAAAAAAGCATAAAAAAATACTTAATTTAGCTAAAGGCTATTATGGTTCCAAAAGCAAAACTTTCAGAGCGGCCAATCCGGCAGTTATGCGTGCACTCCGTTCTGCTTTTATAGGAAGAAAGCTTAAAAAAAGAGAATATAGAAGACTATGGATTGCGAGAATCAATGCAGCAGCAAGAATTAATGGTATTTCTTACAGCAAACTTATGAATGGACTAAAACTTGCTGATGTTGAAATAAATAGAAAAATCCTTGCAGATATGGCGGTAAATGATGCAACAGGGTTTAGCCAATTGGTTAATGTTGCAAAAGAAAAGCTGAATGCTTAAACAATGAACAATGAACAATGAATAATGAATAATGAATAATAAATAATGAATAATGAATAATGAATAATGAAGGAAGGAATTTTGTTTTTTAAACAAAATTCCTTTTTAAGTTTAAAAAAAAGGAATGTGGAAACGTATTCCTTTTTTTCGTAAATTCTTAATTCTTAATTTGATTGATTCGACGTCTCATAATGACAAATTATTGGTTATCAATGATATATAATCTGCATAAATAAAAGGTCTGATGAATATTCTTATATAATCAAAATTTGAGGAGTTTGTAATGATTGACATATATGCTGAGCTACTTTTTTTAGAAAATTTAGTAATCAATTATTTCATTTTAGCCCTTTCATCCAAAATATGTGGTGGAACGGCAAAAACTAAAAGACTGCTCATTGGGGCTGTGATTGGCGCATTATATTCCTTTGTTTTTTTTATTCCATCCATGCATTTTCTTTATTCTACGATTATGAAAATTGTAGTTTCATGCTTGATCGTTAGTATTACTTTTTTTCCAAAGAATCTCAAATACTTTTTGAAATTATTGGTCTCATTTTATGGTTCCAGCTTTGCGTTAGGAGGACTTATTTTAGCGGGATTATATTTTACTGATATGAACGGTTTGGTAAAAAACAATGTTTTCTACATTAGAGAATTATCTTATCTCAAAGTAATTATTTTAGCAGCGTGTGGCTATTTAATGATGATTTATTTTGCAAAAATATTTAGAAGCAGAATATTGAAGAATGAAATCTCTGCAAAAGTTATTGTTGAGGTAGATGGAAAAAAAACATCTGTAAAAGCGATTATGGATACAGCTAATTTTTTAATAGATCCCATATCTAAAATGCCGGTTATTGTTATTGAGTATTCAGCATTGAAGGATTTTTTGCCTGAAATATTTCAGGACATCCTTAAAGATGGAATTGTATTGAATGAGATTCCTCAGAACATATATGAGATCGGTTGGGGAAGAAGGCTGAGATTTATTCCATATACATCATTAGGTGCAAAGAATGGCATGCTCATAGGAATAAAGCCAGATGTTGTTTGTATCTCAAAGGATAAAAAACATTACTTTAATAAAAATATTATCATAGGGATTTATGAAGGAAACATAGGTGATGAAGATTATTCCGCACTATTACATCCCGATATCTTAAAGGAGGACGCTGAATATGAGGTTGAAAAAGCATGGAATGAATAAGATGGTTATGAAGAGGATTAAAGGAATTATTTATTATTTTCAAATTTTGATGAAAGAAAAAATTTTTTATATTGGCGGCAGTGATATTTTACCGCCTCCTTTAAATCAGGAAGAAGAGAAAGTGTTTATAGATAAACTATTAGATGATAGTGGTACTGCAAAAACGGTATTAATTGAAAGAAACTTGAGGTTAGTCGTTTATATAGCAAAAAAGTTTGAAAATGCTGGTATTAATGTGGAAGATCTTATTTCCATAGGTACCATTGGTTTAATCAAGGCCGTTAATACTTTTAATCCAACTAAAAATATAAAATTGGCCACTTATGCATCACGATGTATAGAAAATGAAATATTGATGTATTTAAGAAGAAATAGTAAAAATAAAATAGAAATATCCTTTGATGAACCTTTAAACATCGATTGGGATGGAAATGAATTGCTCTTATCAGACATATTAGGCACCGATGAGGATGTTGTTTACAATGATTTAGAAGAAGAAGTCAATAGAGATTTGCTTAAATATGCTATGAAGAAGTTGTCATATCGCGAGAAAAAAATTATGGAACTCCGATTTGGTCTTGCTGGGGGAAGCGAGATGACGCAGAAGGAAGTAGCAGATTTGCTGGGAATATCACAATCTTATATTTCCAGATTAGAAAAGAAAATTATTAACAGGTTAAAAAAAGAAATAAAAAAAATGACTTACTAAAGTGTGTATAAATGAGAGTTCTAAGGCAATAATTATAATATGAGTAAGGGGGCAGTAATTCACGACTGGAGGACAAGCAATGCACATCAATAAAGTTGAAATCTGCGGCGTTAACACATCGAAGCTGCCTGTCTTTAAAGATGCTCAAATGAAACAAATGATTAATGCAATAAAGGAGGGCGATGAGGCAACAAGAGAAGAGTTTATTAGAGGCAATTTAAGGTTGGTGTTAAGTGTCATTCAGAGATTTAATAACAGAGGAGAAAACTTGGATGACCTTTTTCAAGTAGGTTGTATTGGTTTGATTAAAGCGTTGGACAATTTTGATACAAGTCATAATGTGAAGTTTTCCACATATGCTGTGCCTATGATTATCGGAGAAATACGCAGATACTTAAGAGATAATAATTCTATTAGAGTCAGCCGGTCTTTACGGGACACTGCCTACAAAGCATTACAGGTTCGTGAACGTCTTGTGAAAAACAACTGCAAAGAACCTACCATCTCAGAGATTGCTAAGGAATTGCAAATGGAGAGAGAAGAGGTGGTTTTTGCATTAGATGCCATCCAAGATCCCGTTTCCCTATTTGAACCTGTTTACCATGATAATGGTGATGCCATTTATGTAATGGATCAGGTAAGTGATGATAAGCAAAGTGACGAAAAGTGGATGGACAATATTGATTTGGCGGAAGCACTTAAAAAGCTTAACAATAGAGAAAAACACATTCTCACAATGCGGTTTTTTGAAGGAAGAACGCAAATGGAAGTGGCAGATGAAATAGGAATATCACAAGCTCAAGTTTCTCGATTGGAGAAAACAGCCATAAAGCATATGAAAAAACATATTGATAAATAAAGAAAAAAATCTTGAAAGGGAATTTTGAAAGTTTTTCAAAATTCCTTTTTTGGTGGTGCGCCCAGCATGGGCGCAATCTTAAGGGTTAAAGTCCCTAACGCGTCCTAG
>JADQBM010000023.1 GCA_016278615.1 Clostridia bacterium
CCCAGTGGCGTGGGAAAAACCACATTAGGATTGCAATTCATGAAAGAAGCAGCCTGTAGGGCAGAACGTTCAGTGATTTATACTTTTGAAGAAGGGGTAGAAACCTTAATAAAGAGAAGCGCGAACATTAATATTCCAATTGAGCAAATGATAAGTCGTGGGTCCATTTCAATTGTTAAGGTTGATCCTTTAGAATTTTCTCCCGATGAGTTTACGCATATGGTGAGAATGGAAGTAGAAGAAAAGAATGCCAGTATTGTGATGATCGATAGTCTTTCTGGCTACACTCTTTCGTTTAAAGATATGACCGATGAAGACAAATTAATTAAAAACCTACATTCATTAAATGAATATTTAAAGAATATGGGCGTAACAATTATTCTAATCAATGAAATGGAAAATATAACAGGAGGGTTTAAGGCTACAGATGTAGGAATAAGTTATCTTGCAGATAATATTATTTTCCTTCGTTATCTAGAGATGAAAGGTGAAATCCATAAAGCTCTGGGTGTTCTAAAAAAACGTCTGAGCGACTTTGAGAAAAGTATACGCGAATTAGAAATTACTGAATGTGGCATCAAAATAGGAAAGCCATTGAATAATCTTCAAGGCGTTCTCAGTGGAAACCCTCATATTATTCAAAATAATGACAATGGTTTAAATAATTAAATGAATGTAAGGGGATAAACATGCAGAAAGTTGCTGTATTTTTGAAGCATAAAAAAAATAGCGTATTGCTAGAGGAATTTCTTGATGAAAAATATGAAGTGGTGCAATGCACCAAGGTAAACTTATTTGAAAAGTGTTATGATTTAATCATTATAGATGACTTTATTCTAAATGAAATCTCAAGTGACATAGAAATTATGAAAAAAAGACAAGATCCAATCTTTTTACCTTTTCTCCTTATTACTTCATATAAAGGGGAAAATATCATAAAAGACAATCCATTGTGTAAAAAGGTTGATGATTTTGTTAAAACGCCTATTGATAAGTCTGAACTGGCATACAGAGTAAATAGTTTGTTAGAAGCTAGAAAACTATCTATAGAATCCGACAGAAGATATTATGCCCTTACTGAAAACTTGCCATTAGGAGTTTGTATTATCCAAAATCAGAAATTTGTATATGTTAATTCAATATTGGCTAAAAAAAATACTAAGGAAAAAATTGTGGGAACACCTTTTATAAATTATATCCACCCTGAAGATCAAGAAAAAGCATTAAAATACTATCAAGAAATGGTTACGAACCATGAAAAAAAATCTTCGAGTAATCTCCGAATTGTTGATAACAACGAAACAAGGTGGATTAATTTTCATGCCCAAAGAATTACTCATAAGGCAGAGCTTGCTCTATTAATTATTATATTGGATATAACAGAAAAAATAATAAAAGATGCTCATGTGGAATACCTAAGCTATCATGATGGATTGACAGGTGTATATAACAAAACCTTTTTTGTAAAAGAGCTGGAAAGGATAGAGAAACAAAACATGCTCCCCCTAACAATTATTATGGGCGACGTAAATAATTTGAAGCTGGTAAACGATGCCTTCGGTCATGTAGAAGGGGATAAGTTAATAAAAAAAGTTGCAGGAATAATACAGGAATGTTGCAGAAAAGATGACATTGTTGTTCGGTGGGGCGGAGATGAATTTATGATTATATTACACCATGCCTATTCGACTGATGCTGCAAAAGTTTGTAAGAGAATTAAAGAATCTTTAGATAAAACTGAAGACATTCAGATTAAAATAAGTATTGCTCTTGGTTATGCAACGAAAGATACAAAGGAACAATCAGTAGAAGAAATTCTCAAGGAAGCTGAGAATAGAATGTATCGTAATAAACTAACAGAAAACGCCAGTACACGACATGCTGTCATTGATTCTTTAAATAAGACTTTAAAGGAAAAGTCTTTCGAAACAGAAGAGCATACCATACGATTACAAAAATTAGCAGTGGAGATGGGTAAAGAACTACGATTATCTGATGATAAATTGGATGAATTAAGTCTTTTGGCTTCTTTGCATGATATTGGTAAGGTAGGTATTCCAGAAAAAATTTTATTGAAGACAGGAAAACTGAGCCCAAATGAATGGGAAATAATAAAAAAGCACCCGGAAATAGGCTATAGAATTGTCAAATCTATTCCTGAACTTGCTCATGTGGCAGAGGCTATTTTATCTCATCATGAAAAGTGGGATGGATCAGGATATCCACGGGGGCTTAAAGGCAATCAGATTCCAACAATTTCACGAATAATATCAATTATAGACGCCTATGATGTTATGACCCATAATAGGGCATATAAAAAGACTGTTACTCAGTATGAAGCAATAAAAGAAATCAAGAAATGTACTGGCCACCAATTTGATCCTGATTTAGTAAACCATTTTATCCGCCGGATGGAAACATGTCAATAGAGTCGGCAGCCTGGAGAGCTGCTATGATTTTCTTTGACTGAGTAATGCCCAACGGGATTTCCGCCCGTTATCAAGGGAATGCGTATGATAGTGTGTAAATGAGTGGATGTAGTTACATCAATTTAGGTGGTACCGCAGAAGTTATAAGCTTTTTGTCCTATAAAACATAGGATGAGGGCTTTTTTGTTTGCCCAAAATCTACAAAATAGAATTCAAAGTATAACGGAAGGTGCATTTAAAGAAAAAAGGGTAATTCGGTGATTATGGTGGACAGTATATGCCGGAGACATTGATGAAGGCTGTTCAGGAGCTTGAAGAATCTTGAGACAATTATATAGACACTTTGCAAGACCAGGTTTATGGATTCTTTGTAAATTCGCGTATTCCATTAATTGTATTAAAAAAAGGGACCCAACTGGATCCCAAGTAGTGCGCAAATAAAAAATCCATCTTCTAAACCTGCCATACCTTTTTACTTTTTTTCCATACTTACTTATTCCGTTTTCCAGTTAGCGGTAAATAATCCTTTATTTTGAGCGATGTAATCCTTTAGAATAACAATATTAGTGCCATCATCGGTCTTGTTTTCTTTCATGATGGGAATAGGATTACAGCCATCTCTTTCCTTCTCAACCATATCCATGCTAAACCTATTTCCACAGTTTTGACAAATTAAAACATTACCTTCTTGCTTGTAGTATGCTCTTGGAGCACCGTTACATATCTGGCAAGTGTTAAATGCAGTCCTGATGGAACCGTCATTTGCTTTTACTGCTAAAACTTCCATATTGGTACTGCCCACTTTTAAAGGATAAAATTTTGCCGTTTCTGTAATCTCACTTTTTGCGATTATTAAATCTTCTCCCGTCGACGTTATACGATCTTCTCCTCTGTCGTTGCCCTTAAAACTGAATATCGCTGCAACCACCAATACTGCAATACCAATCCCTATTATCACATACTTTTTTGACTTATTTACTGGGCTCCTGTTATTAGTCATCTGCTTTTTATTATTCATTCACTATTCCACCTTACTAATATAATTAATAAACACATATTAGCAGGTAATTGTGAAGATTTTATGAAGAACCTATATAAAAGTGTCCTTTTCCATTTCTATTCTTGGTTAAGCTCTTTCAGTAATTCGTCTAAATCGCCTGTTTGCTTCACATATTGTTTAAACAATAATTGGTATTTCTCTATTGTTAATATCTACTACCTGAATTTCCACTGTGCCTCCTAAATTTTTAGATATTAACTCAGCTAAATCATTGAGGGCCATATGGAATTCATCAATTCTTGTTTCATCTACCAATTCAATACACAGGAACGCTCTTTCTGTATTTTCTGTTAGCATTGTTCTTAAAGCTTCTCTCCAATTCCAACATCTGCATATAGCACCTTCATCATCCTTATAAATTATTTCTCCTGCATATGGCGAATCATTTTCATCATTACCCAATGGGGTGAATGCCTCGTTTCCATTTGCCATAGTAAGTCGCATATCCCCTACAAAAGCATCCATATCTTCTCCCCCACAAGGAAGCCCATATCTCAATGAAATTGAATTATAGATATCAACAAGAGGATTTATTGTCCCTATTTGATTCCCATTTCTTACCCTTTTTAACAAGGCTTCAATTGATGCCCTTGCGCCTTTCTTGGTTTTAAATTTCTGAAAGGCCTCTCTCCAAACCGATATTACTGGATTACTTCTGAATTCTTCATTTTCTAAAAACTTATGCGCTTCTTCCTCTGCTTGTCGTAGCATTTCCTCATATTTCCCAGTATCTCGTAATGAATTATCAATCCCGTGACTAATAACGACACCCATCTTTGCATTGGGAAATAAAGACCAAAAATCTTCTTCAATTATAAACTTTTTCATAGGATCCTCCATTTACACAATCTCTTCATCGGCAACTTTTAAAACATATCCATTATACTTTGGATTGTAAATATTCTCCTGTACATAGATTCATTTTTTCTTTATTATATCAAAATCAATTTGAAAGTGCCAAAAAATAACTTCCCCTCAATGTTGTCTTTCCTTCGTGTATTTACATTGAGTCAATAGTAAAAAAGCCAAAGTTTTTTTACTAAACTTTGGCTTTATATATATAATACTCAGGCCCCTTAATCTTCATTATTTGCTCTAAGGTCTAACTGTTTAAACAAGATGTTATTTTCCAAATGGATATGTTGAAATAAATCAGCTTCAAGTTCTTGTAATTTTTCAAAAGTCATACTGTAAGAGCCACAACCATCTTCCGGCACCTTATATTCTTGCGTTATTTTTCTTAACTCTTTAAGCACATCTCCTGATGTATCATGCTCATCTTCTGTTTCCTGTATAGATGTACGAATCTTATTAATAAGCTCCTTTGATGGCTTGCCTTCATATTCTTTGATCATTGGAAATAAGATTTCTTCTTCCTTAATCAAATGTTGCTCCAACTCAGTCTTTAAATTATGGAATAACTTGTGAACTTTAAAAAGATCACTATGGTTTGACCCATGAACTCTCAGTATTTTGTTGTAAGCTCACTAATCTCAGGAAGAACTTTCTTTACAAAAACATGATGTGTATTGATAATATAATCTATTAGGTCACTGGGAGACATTTCTTTAAAATCAACCTGATTTGTATGATTCGTTGTTTCCTTGTAGGCTTCATCGAGTTTCTCTATCAATTCCTGCTCATTTAATTTTTGTTCTTTGATAGCCTCAGATAACGGCCTGTGTCCACCACAACAAAAGTCAATGTTGTATTCTTTAAATATCTCACTTGCTTTTGGCATAATGGATACAATTTCTCCTATACTTTGTGATACATTAAATACGCTCATGTTAGTTCCTCTCTCTCTATTTTGCATGTCTAATCAACAATACTTAGACCTAATTACGTAATTACTTATTTGTTTATTCGGAACCGCAAGGGATAACGAAAGTATTTCCATAATTATTCCTTAGTATTCAAAGAACATTTTACTTCATCCTTACATTACATTATTTACCCCAACGGAACTACTTAAAACAAACAAGGAGAGGGAACATGAATAATCTATCTATTCATCTGTTTCCTTATATGGGAAGAAATACTTATTAAGCAAAGTTGCAACGACAATGCCTACAGATGTAAAAAAAACTCTTAAAAAAACATATGATATTGTGTGTTCAACATTAAGGGTTGGATCTAAAGCAATACCAAGAAACACGACACAACATATAACAGCTGCATTGTCTCTTTTTATTAGAACACAGACATAAATGCAAATCAAAACCCCTATAGGTATGATCAGCGCATAAAGTCCTTCCTTGTAATATGGGATGTATCCCTGTAAATTAATTAGTATAAATCCCATAAACCCACCAATTAAAGTTCCTAAGAAACGATACATTCCTATTTCTAAAGACTCCCCAGCCGTTTCCCGCATAACAACTACTGCTGCTATAGCAGCATAAAAAGTATTCATGGTATCCATTGGTAATACAAATTGTAGAATTAAGCAAAGAAACACAGCTAAAGATGTTTTTACTGTTCTTAAACCAATTTTGTATCTAGGCGATAGGTTAAATCTAATACCAAAAATTTCATTCATCCCTTTCTTTTCATTTTTATTTTTTTAAGCGTATTAAGGAAAACTTTTATTATAAAGTTGTTTGTTAACCTTTAATGAATCTGTTACTCCAACCTTTCCATTAACTTTAAACAATATCCTATACGTTCTATTTCCTCCCGATTTAATATTTCTCCTTCAGGCGGTCTTTGATTTAATTTAAAAACAACCACGACTTGTCCTATCTCTTGATAGAACTGAATTCTATTTAATGGAATCTTTATTCCTAATAACTCTGACATGATTTCAGCTGTAGCTTCATGACCAATTGCTGATATATAATCATTTCCCTTTATATATCCTTTAGCGCTTTCAATATCTATGTCTTTTATTCGATATAATCCATTTGTAGTAGCCACTGTACCATTAAACAGTCCAATAGGTAATTTTTTCTCTTTCATGGATAAACAGGCCCTCTTTCATGAAATTTTTATTTTTTTATTATTTCATATTGTGTTCACCTAATATTATTCTATCACATTATTTCCTATAAACAATTTTTAGTTAAGCAATTGCAGGAGCTGATGAATCCCACGACCATTAAAACATCAAAAAAAATTTGAGACCGTCTATAAGTTTGGAAATTTAGTAAGCCCCAATATGATTTGAAAATTACTACAAGGAATCACATCCCTGTAGTAATTTTTATTACTGAAACCTGCTCTGTCTAAGATAAATCTATAAATCAAAACATGAGCCAGTGGAAAGTTATATAAGCTTTCTCTGACTCATGTATTTTCATGAAGCGAGATGAATATTTTGTGGACAGCAGATGATATAAGCACTCTTCATGATACAGAATATCAATATGACCTTGGGAGGCGGGCAAAGCCCACCTCTTTTTAGATCATTAGGGAGAAAAAAATATTAAAGAAAGGCTAAATTCCTATTGCCCAATCCAGTCCCATTTCTTTTAATTTTGTATCGGGCACTGTCCCCAAATCTTTGTCCCACCCTGCATATGCATAATAGAGACGTTTTGCCCTTTCAAATTCTTCTTTATTTATTTTATATCCTGCAGAAGGTCCAACATTGTCCAAAGGTTTATATAATTTTTCTGGCAAGACATCATCTGAAGCATTAAACCCTTCTCTTTGATTAAATGCTCTAAAGAGTTGTATGCGCCTTTGTCCAATTAACATTAATTCATAAAGGCTGGTATTCCAACCTGTTGCAGCATTAATAAAACCTACAAGCTTGTTTAAATCAAACATCGTCCAATGACCAAAGATAAACTGACATATACTAAGGCTATCAATGGCACTAAACCCACACTGGGTCACCCAGAATAACCTGCTCTTCTCCTCAGAAAGTTCTCTTATGTCCTGTGCATCATCAAACCCCAACCCTCTTAATTTATATGAAATAGGGTCCTCGCCAATATCTCCGTCATGAGCAGAGGATACATGATCCGGACCGAAAGATAAGCAGGCATAAGCCAATGCTAGCGAAGCTTTGACTTGTGGCATATGCGCAGGGAACTCTTTACCCTTTACATGGACTGCCAATTTCTTGGCTTCTGAACCCCAAAGTTCTGCAACTCTTGCTGTACCCTGGCCAAGCACTTTTCCAATCCCTTCTCCTTTGCCGATGAGTTCGAATACTTCAAGTGCTGCCTCTTTATTTCCAAAATGAAGGTCTATACCATCCGTTTGGTCTTTTCCAATAATACCATGTTCATAACATTCCATAGCAAATCCGACTGTTCCGCCACATGAAATGGTATCAATAGTATTCTTATTGCAGATTTCATTAATTTTACTGATGGTAACTAAATCGTCAATACCCAGATTAGAACCACACATGCCAGTGGTCTCATATTCTGGTCCGCCATAATCCGGGTCCACATAGGGAGCTTCTGTAATCTCGACAACACGCTTACAGCTTTGCGAGCAAGCCCAACAGGTTCCTGTCCTTTTTAGAACGTTGTCTTTTATAGCTTTTGCATTAATTCTCTCAACACCCTCAAAGGTACCAGAGGTCCAGTTCCTTGTTGGGACTCCACCTATGGGTGTGTGCCACTCGAAATTTTGATTGGTTCCCAACTCTTTAAAAGCTGCAGCAAACGAATCTTCCCGGACAATCCGACTGGCCTCCTTTGACATATTATTGATAGCTTCTATATCATGAAAAGTTGGTGTTTGTGTCCCTCTTACTGCTATTGCTTTAAGATTTTTCGATCCCATGACTGCTCCCATGCCGTTTCTACCATTGAAATGTGAAAGTTCATTTACAATGTTGGCATATCGTACTAAATTTTCGCCCCCTGGACCAATACAAGCTACTCTGATTTTATTATCATTTAATTCATTTCTGATTTCAATTTGAGTATCCTTTGTTACTTTACCCCAAAGGTGTTCGGCACTCCTTATTTCAAATTCACCGTCATGAATCCAAAGATATACAGGTTTTTTCGCCTTTCCGTAGAGTACTATTGCATCAAATCCACTGAATTTTAGCTCAGGCGCCCAATATCCTCCCGCTTCACTTCCAGCTATTGTATTGGTGAGGGGAGATTTTGAGGTTACTGAATGACGTGATGCACCGCTCATTGCGGCGCCAGTCGTAGGTCCAACAGAAAATACAAGTACATTTTCCTCACCAAGGGGATCTGCTTTTGCAGGCATATTCTTGAATACATAATAACCCCCAAGCAAACTACCTCCGACATATTTTCTATAGAATTTTTCATCTGGTTCTTCCACACGGAAGGTTCCTTTTGTCAAGTTTACATGTAAAACTTTACCGGCATAACCTTTCATATCAACCTCCACTTTTTAAATACCTTTCTGTGTTTAAAGGTGTATCAAACGTACTTTAAAACACCCATCTAACCACCGGAAATCAAAGGTATAATTTTAATAACGTCACTTTTAAACAATCTTTTTTTTATTCTATCCTTTTGTATCCGAACAAGTGGTATGTCATTAATCATGGTTATGTAACAACCACTACGCAAATCATACCGCTTTGCTAATATACTTTTAATTTCCTGAATACCATACTGTAATTCAGCCGAAACTACCAGTATCTCTTTTGACTGCTTTGTAAGGTTTATTATATGACCATAATACAAAACTACCACTTGCACTTGCTCGTTATCCATATGAACTCCTTGAGGAATTGTATATATTATTTTCTACGTGTAAAAACATCTATGGTACATACAATGATAATGATTACGCCCACTGCAACCGTTTGCCAATACATATTTACACTAAGCAGAATTAAAGCATTTTTAATAACCGTAAGAAGAAGAGACCCCAATAATGTTCCTAGAACTGTTCCTTGGCCCCCTGCTAGGCTGGTTCCCCCTACAATAGTAGCTGCTATAGAATCCATTTCAAAGTTTGCCCCGGCGCCTGGATTTGCAGAGTACTGCCTTCCTATGGTAATAATTCCACCAACTGCAGCCAAGATGCCTGCCATGGTATAAACGGCAATTTTATTCTTGGAAACACTGATGCCGGATAGTTTTGCCGCCAGTTCATTTCCCCCAATTGCTTTGACACGGGTACCGAAAGCTGTTTTATCTAATTGGTACATGCCAAGCATAAGAATTATGCCCATCAATATAGCCATAGCTGGTATTAAGCCTACATTTCCTGATCCGAGATAGAGGATAAATGGGTCATTTATGGATATGGAATATCCTTTTGTTAATACATAAATGATGCCTCTTGCAATATTTGCCATACCCAATGTAGCAATAAAAGGTGGTAATCGTAGCTTTGTAATAACCAACCCGTTACAAAACCCAACAAATGCACCTACAATGATGCCTCCCAAAATGGATGATATTGGATCAAATCCAGCCTCTATGAATTTTGCAATCACTATTCCGCATAACCCTAAATTATATCCTATTGATAAATCAATTCCACCTGATACCATTATAAAGGTTTGACCAACAGCTATAATGGCCACAACACTTACTTGCCTAAAAATATTAAACATGTTTTCACTGGTAAAGAAAGTATCTGGTTTAAGAAATATCATTATAATGCAAATACCTGCCAAAAGAAGAAATAGACCACTTTCTCTACGCCCAAAAGCGATTCTTCTAATTCTTTCACTAATCGTTTCATTTGGATCCTTTGCTATGCCAGGGCTGATAAATTTCAGCACAAGATCACCCCTTCTCCAACTTCAGGTATGCAAAATCATACGCTTATGGCGTATGATTCTACACTACATAGATACATATTTCCTATAATTACTCCTCCATATATGTGTCAACGTTATTTATATCAATCACAACATTACCTGTATCCACGTAGTTTGGCACACTTCCTCCATCACAGAGAGTGGTCAAATCTTTAATCAGCTGTTCACCCCAAAGCCATTGTTTTTGAGAAATAAGTGAGGTGATAATCCCATCTTTAACGCCCTGAACATTTTCCGGAACATTATCAAAGGTAATAATCATTTTATCGTCCTTTGTCCAGCCCTTTGCTTTCCAAACGGCTACTGCCATAGGTCCACCCGTAGCATCAATGCCTGAGAATACATCAAAATCGGGATATGCCTGAATCATACTTTCAATAACATTCATTGTAATTGTTGGATCTCCTTGTCCGGACTGAATGTCAAGAATCTCTACGTCCGGATATGCTTCAAGCGCTTCCTTCATCCCATCAAGTCTCTGATTTAAACTTAACTGAGTCGGTAAGCCTGTGGCCACAATTAATTTCCCTTGGCCGTCAAGTCTTTTAGCAATCTCTTCACCTAATGCTAATCCTGCTTTAAAGTTATCAGTTCCCTGAAAACCAGCACGATTGCTTTTGGGAATATCGGATTCGAAGGCAATTACTCTGATTCCTTCATCAATTGCTTTGTTGACAATTGGTGCAATGGTTTCTGAATCAGTGGGGACAACAGCGATTCCATCCACCTTCATTGCAATCAAGTTTTCAAGTATTTCTACCTGCTGTCTTGCATCGGGTTTATCTGGTGCATATGTTAACAGTTCTACTCCAATTGAGTCGGCGTACTTCTGGGCTTCTTCAGTTACTGGTTCAAAGAACGGATGGACGATTGGATAAACAATCGCGAAAGTTCTTTCTTCTGCTACCTCTTCAGATTGTCCTTCTCCTTCCGTTGGGGTAGTATCAGATCCTCCACAACCAGTAAATATCAGCATCATTACCAGTAATAAAATCAAGACTCTGGAAAAGCTCTTTTTCATTTTTTCATCCTCCTTAAAATATTGGAGTACCCCTTAAGATCCTCCATGTATTTTTATTTACTTCATTATAAAAGGTCATATAATTAATACAATGGAGATTCTTTCTCAAATATTTAAGGTATCTTGTTATTTTGAAAATGTGTGATTTTTTTTTATGTTTTATTATATTTTTTTTTATATTTTTAAATAATGTAATAAATATTTAGGTATATAGTTTCATAAATTGACTTGGATTGCATCCAACATTTTTCTTGAAAATGTAACTAAAATAATGTGGGTCCTTATATCCAACTAATAACCCTACTTTCCCAGCTTTATTATTAGTCATTTTAAGCAATTCTTTAGCTTTTTTAATTCTTGTATTGGTGAGATATTGGATAAATGTTGTTCCGGTTTCTCTACTGAAAATCGTACTAAGATGACAATCGCTGGTATAAATCTGAGCCGCCACATGGCGAAGGGACATGCGGGGATCGGCATAATTACAATCGATGTAGTTCTTTGCCGATTCAACTAATTCAACATGATTTCTCTTTCTGCTACTGTTTCTTTGTTCCAAAGCACATAAACAGATTTCTTTCATATACTTTTGCAGTTTTTCTAAGGAATCTAATTCAAGTGCCGTTTCTTCAATTATTGAAGGTTTTGGAATAACATCTTGATCCTCATTTCCCATCTCAACGAGAAGTGCGCCATATATAAGATTGATTCGAATTGCAAGATAGATACTCCAGACTGGGCTAATATGAACGTCTTTAATTTTATCAAAGTAACCACGGATAATACGGAGAACAACTTCTGTAGACTCACACCGCAGTGCCTGTAAAATTTCTGTATCATTAAATTTCACATATCTGCTTTGATCAAAATTCATATTACGGATTTCCTCCCTTAGTATTTCTTCGTATTGATGAATAGCGATTTCTGAAATATCAGATTGAATAATTTCTCGATATGCACCCGAAATTTCTTGAAGTCTGTTCTGAATCCTCCCTAACTCGATTGAAAATTTACCACTCCCTACTTTTGATAGGTGATTATTTAATAAAAGTTTTAATATTCTATAGTCATCTTCTACTTGCTCCTTTTTCTCTCCCTTGACCATCAAAACAACTTCTCTAAAGCTACGATTTACTTTAATCACATTAGGGCGCCCATGTATTGATTTTTCTATTGCCTCATGTAAAAGTACGCTTGTCTGTGGATTCCAATTGCTGTCAACCTGGTATCGAATACTGATGACACCATACTGCTTTGCATATAAATCCAAATCAAGAGTCTTTAATAAGCTTGCCGCTTGATGAGGAGGAACTGTCTCCATCAAAATTTCATTTAATACTTTTTCTTTGTGCAACTCTGCATTCTCTCTTTTATATCTGTTGGTGGTATTGAAAAACTCATTTTGTTGTTTATCATGATCAATTATTTTTCCTACTTTGCGTAACGCTTCAATTAGATCCTCGGAATTAATGGGTTTTAGAACATATTCTTCTACACCAATGGAGATGGCCTGTTTGGCATAACAAAAATCTTGATGTCCGCTAATAACGATAATCTTAATCTGAGGAATCGTCTTTTTTATATAACTACTTAACTCAAAACCATCCATAAAAGGCATTTTGATATCCGTAATCAGAATGTCCGGTTGCGCTTCTTCGATTAAAGGAATTGCCATTTCTCCATCCGGTGCTTCTCCACAAAAGACGAATTCTGTTTTCTCCCATGGCACTCTGTCCCTTATCCCTTCTCGCACAACAATTTCATCTTCTGCTAAAAAAACCTTATACTTCATAATCTCTCCCCCTAGGATTTGCTTTGTATAAAAGTTTTTGGTCTCTTCTTAATGATCGGAAGAACAATTCCAACGGTTGTTCCTTCATTATACTTGCTGGTTATAGATAAACCATATTGTCTGCCGTAATAGAGTTTGATTCTTTGGTTGACATTTAATAATCCAAAACCACTGTGTATATTGACCGCTTCTTCTTGAATAATTTCTCTTATTAACTCAGATAACTTCTCTTCAGTCATACCGATTCCATTGTCCGTCACCTCAAATAGAAGTCTATCTTTTCCTGTTTTCCTTCCAGTCACCATGATTTGTCCTCCCCCACGTTTGTTTTTCAATCCGTGATAGAGTGCATTTTCAACCAATGGCTGAATAACTAATTTTAAGACACTATAATTCATAATTTCAGGTTCTATATCAATCTCATACTCTAATATATCCCGATACCTGACTTTTTGAATCGATAAATAACTTTCAACATGGAGGATTTCTTCATGAACAAGAATCCATTCCTTACCTTTGCTCAAAACAGCCCTAAAAAAATTCGACAGATTCTTCGCAATGTTAACAACCTCCTCCTTTTTATCGGCTTCGGCAGTCCATACAATAGCATCCAAGGTATTATAAAGAAAATGTGGGTTTATTTGAGCTTGCAATGCTTTAAATTCTAGTTTTTTCAGATTCTCCTGCTGCCTCGCATTTTTATTCATCAGTTCTTTTATATTGCTAATCATACGATTAAAACCCTTACTTAGACTTGAAATCTCATCATTGTGTTCATAAGTAGCTTTCACTTTAAGATTGCCTGCCTCTGCCATCTCCATTTTCTTACATAAATCTTGTATCGGATATGTCATTGTTCGTGTAATCAACATATAGAGCAATATGACCCCTGCAATCAAAAATAACTCAAGGATAATCGTCCACTTGCGTATTTCTAATGCAGTACTCATTATCTCATTAAGTTGAACGATACCAATGATTTTCCAATTCAATAAATCAAGCCTGTTATATACAATAAAATATCTTACATTATCCATCTTTTTTATGAAATATCCATCATTACTTTTATCTATTTCATCAACAACTTGTTTCTTTACGACATGTTCTTTTAACTGGAATCTTGGGTAATAGACGAAATTTCCATCTTGATCGGCAACAATGAATTTGCCTGTCTCCCCAATCTTTATATTGCTGCAAATGTTTTCTATCACTTTTCTTTCCATATCAACCAAGATGAGTCCTTTTACTTCTCGGGTCACTTCCCTTCGTATGACCTTGGCTACAGAAATCATATCACTAGAATCAATTCGACGTAGCATTTGAGTATGTACTGTATTTTCCACAAAAATATGCGGCTTCAACGGGTTGGTAAGGGCCGTCTCAAATACATGATTGTCTCTTAAATCCTGCGTATAACGATATACACCTTTTCGGCTGCTTATACCATTTCCATTGATTCCTATAATATTAATATCTTGAACAGCACTTTCATAATTATAAATATTTCCGTATAAGTTAAATAACGTACCCAGTTCCTTTGCATACTCATATTTCATGTCTGGATCTGTCTCGTCCAAGTAATTAATAACCAGTGGTTCTTCTCCGGCATCTAAAATGGTATTCATGTTGCCAAATAACAACCCCAAGTTACGGTTTAATTGATTTGCTATCTCTGATGTGTATCTTGATTCTGTCTCCTGTATCGTATTTGAATAGCTATTGTAAGAAATGATTCCAAGAGTGCCCAATGGTAGAATTGCAAGCATAACAAAAATAACGAGTATTTTGAGCCTAATACTCATATCTAGCCTTTTCGATATGTGAGATGACAGTGTTTTGAGTAACTTCATCATTTAATCCTCAAAAAATAATATCACCTAATTATATGCAGCTGATTTTATAATTTCTTCTTCTGAAAATCCTTCCTTCATATGCTCTGAAACAATTTTTCCTTCCCTAACTACCAAAATCCGATCGCACACACCAATTAACTCCAATAACTCTGACGAAACAAATATAATCCCAACACCTTTTTTCGCTAATTCATTGATGATTGTATAAATCTCATACTTAGCACCAACATCTATCCCCCGCGTAGGTTCATCTAGAATGACAATTCTAGGATTCGCAATGAGCCACTTAGCAATAACTGCCTTTTGTTGGTTGCCTCCACTGAAGTTTTCCATTAATCGCTCTGATAGAGCAGGACGAATCTGCAAATATCCTATAAATTTATGAACCAATGAATTCTTTTTTTTCTTAATAATGGTTCCCATTTTACTGAACTGTTTAAGGGTTGCCAAACAAATATTATCGCTAAGATTAAGTTTCATGACAAGTCCTTCCCGCTTACGATCCTCTGGAAGTAGAGCAATTCCTGCTCGTATTGCATCTGAAGGTTTTTGGATATGGACTCTTTCGCCATCCACAAGAATTTCTCCTTCATCAATTTTTAAAGCACCAAAAATACCCTTCATGATTTCACTTCTACCAGCGCCCACTAATCCCGAGAATCCTAAAATCTCACCCTTTGCAAGTTGAAAGTTTACATGCCTAAAGGTCTTTTCTTTTGAGAGGTTTTTTACCTCAAGAATAACATCCTTGTTCTGTAAACGAATCTTTTCAGGGTAATAGTCCATCATATCCCGTCCAACCATTAATTTGATGATGTCCTCTTTATTAATATTATAATGATCATTATTAAGTGTTTTAACATTTTTACCGTCTCTTAACACAGTGACTCGATGACAAGTAGATACAATTTCTTCAAGTCTGTGAGAAATATATATAATACTGATTCCCTTTGCAAGCAACTGTTCAATCAGTGCGAAAAGTGCTGTGGTTTCTTTCTCTGACAGAACAGCTGTTGGTTCATCCATAACTAAAATATCCGCATCATAAAAGACTGCCTTACCGATTTCTACCAGTTGCTGAATAGCAATGCTACAGTTTGAAACTAATCGCTCACAGTCGAAATCCTTTAATCCGAGTCTCGCCAAGGTCTTTTTAGCTTCCTTATGCATTTGCTTTTTATTAAGCCCTATGCCTTTTCTGATTTCTTTGCCAAGAAACAGATTTTCTGTAATGCTTAATTCTGGAACTAAATTAAATTCTTGATAAATAATACTTATTTTATTAAGAATGGAGTCTAAAGGGGTTCCAATCTGGACCGATTTCCCGTTTATTAAGATTTCTCCGGCATCCGGTGTATAAACACCGCCTAATATTTTCATGAGCGTGCTTTTTCCTGCACCATTTTCTCCACAGATTGCATGAAATTCTCCTTTTCTTAAATGAAAAGAGACATTGTCCAATGCAACAACACCGGGAAAGGCCTTCGTAATGTTGTTCATTTCCAATATATTTTTATCCATTGCGAAACACCTCCTATCCTTTAATGATTACTCTGGTTAATTAATATTATAAAGAGATGTCTCTTAAAAAAAATAGAGATTCTTTTTGTTTTAGGGGGATTTTTTTTGTATTTTTGTTGAGTGTAGATAAGTGGATAAAGGATCGGATCTTCCAAAGAGACAATTGGGGGATTTCACTCCTTAGACTGCGCTCATACTGAGTGAATGAAAAAGGCACTGATGTCTGGAGACAAATGGGGACGTACCTAAATTGGCAACAATATAGGTGTAAAAATACCGGCAACAGTTCGTTGCCAGTATAATTTTTAATGATTTCAATTGACGGATTAAAAAACCTTCATTTTCTCTTAATTGTCTAATAATTGTATCATGTGCGTTTTAAAGTATCAACTATATTGTTGCCATTCTAGGTACGTCCCCATCTGTCCCCTTTTTTTGTCCCCTTTTTTCATATTTATTTGCAAAAAATAGAGAAGTTGCACCCAACCATGAACCTGACATGATACACAACAAAAATCTTAATTATAGTACTGAAACTGCTAACGAATTGCATGTGAATAATTACAACCTTAATAATATAGATAGTGGGCATGAAAATGATGACAAAAAACAATGAGGCAGTAAAATAACCTACCTCATTTTTAGTTGTATAATTAAGATGGCTTTTATCGCAAAATAGTATGTCATACAACTTCTTTTCCCAAAATATATCTCATTCGAATGTTTCTGTCATCTCCCGCATAGCAAAATCGCTCCATCCGTTCCACTGGAGTCATATCGTCACTGCACACGCTACTATCATCAACGACTAATGCATTGAAGTAATATCCCTCATCAAAGGCTCCTACATTCTTAAAAAATCTTCCTCCCGAACGAGTTGCCATATAAAAAGCCTCCTTCAGATTGACAGCTTCCCACTGTGGATCAAACATGTTTCGGATTTTTGAATGCTGAATGGTAGTGGCGATTCCTCTTGCAATGGATAGGTTTGCACCCCCGCCTATATCACTGCCGATTGCTAGGTTGATTCCCATATTTAAAAGCTTCTTAACCGGCATAATCCCTCCGGCATTGACATTTGCAGTTGCCTCTGGACAATGAACCGCCATACAGTTTGGATTTTTCATCAATTCTAACACATCATCATCCATAAAAATGCAATGTGCCATGATGGTAGGCCTTTGTCCTAACAAATTGTTTTTATAAAATATTTCTGCTCCATTTTTATAATCAGGAAAAAGTTCTTTGCAAATTTTCATTTCATTAAGCGCCTCACACATGTGAGAATGAACTGGAGCTCCATATTTTTCAGACAATCGTCCTAATCCAGCCAGTAGTTTCTCACTGCAGGTAATAGAGAACCTGGGAACAATGGAGGCCTTTACATTTCCATCACTTTGATGTTGCCTAATAAATCTTTCTGTATCAATAATAGACTGTTCTGTTGTCTCAATATAATAATCAGCACTATTTTGATCCATATTCAGCTTTCCCGTAAATGCAAACAAACCCCTTTGCTCAAGTATATCGAATAAAATTTCAGATGCATCATAATGAATAGATGAGAAACAATTAACATGTAGAGTTCCCTGACGTATTAGCTCGTCCGCAAAGAGTGAATATATCTTTCTTGCATGCTCTTTATCCCTGAACTTTGCCTCGTTAGGATAGGTATAGGTATTTAGCCAGTCCAAAAGCTCTCTATCCATCCCAACCCCTCTCTGTAAAAATTGAGGAGCATGGACATGCATATCACAAAACCCCGGAAGGATTAGATGATTCCCCCAATCTATGATATTTTCTTTGGGAAAACCATTTGGCAATTGGTCACAAATCTCCTTCACTACTCCATCCATAACTACTATATATGAATTCTCTTTACTAATCAGAGTATCTTTATCCTTACTGTATAGTATATTTCCTTTATACGCTCTACTTCCTGTATTATTTCCCAATTCAATTCACCTCTTATTCCGTATTTATTTTGTTTCATTTCCTTCAACACTTATCTCCAGGGAAATTCTATTTACCAATTTCCCTTATTTCTTTAATTATCTTTTCTCTTTCTCCCCTTTGCATGTCTCTTGCTAATTTTCCTCTATGCATAAGCATATATTATCAATGAAGCTGTAACATGTAAATATCTAACAGTACACTAACGAATGCAATCAACCGTTTAAAAAAAGAAACTCGTCCTATAAATTTCTTCATCCCAAAGTAAAGATGGATGCTTTCAAATCTTATGGTATAATAAGTCATTAAAAGCTGATGAAATATGATTAAGGAAAATTATGGAGGAAACTTTTTATGAAAATTGCATTACCATCTCGTCAAAACCTAATTGATGACCATTTTGGTCACTGTGAGTATTTTACTATTTTCACTGTCAATAGCGATAATAAAAAAATAATCTCTCAGGAAACCCTTGCCTCCCCAGCAGGATGTGGCTGCAAATCAAATATCGCACAAACACTTTCAGAAATGGGTGTCAAGATTATGCTTGCTGGGAACATGGGGGAAGGTGCGGTTACTGTTTTAAATAATTCCGGCATAGAAGTATTGCGCGGATGCTCAGGAGATGTTAAAGAGGTCGTTCTCAAATGGCTTGATGGCTCTCTTATGGACTCCGGCGACTCCTGTCATGCACATGAGCATGGATGCCACAACTAACATTATGACATTAGAAGTCTAAAAAATCCTGAATTCACTCATTAGAATTCAGGATTTTTTTGCTTCCTATTTTTAAATTTAGTTATACCTTCAGAACTGGGACTTTTTTTCCATTTACATCAATATTTTTTATTTTCTATTTCTTTACCAGAGGACACTTTAATATTTGTTGTATATCCTATACAAAAATACTGCTGCTTCTGCTCTTGTTGTATTACTCAGTGGATTGATTTTATTATCCGATCCTTTTATCAAACCTTCATCCATTAGTCTCGCTATACTAGCAGTTGCATAGGATGATATAAGATTCTTGTCAGCAAATGTATCGAGAATAGAAGTATCGATTTCTTTATCAACTATGCCTTTTATTTCTAATGCCCGATTGGTTAAAGTCATCATTTCCTGTCTTGTTATATAGTCAGCTGGATGGAAATTATTCTTCCCATCTCCTGTTGTTATTCCCAATGCCTTCGCAATACCCACTGCATCATAATAATAGGTATTTTTACTGACATCTTCAAAATTAGATTTAAAAATTACCAAGATCCTTAAATGACTTCTCTACGTATGCTACTGCATATATACTGAAATGTGTTGTGCTAAATGATACAAATCCTGTCTCAGTGTCATATCGACCATTTGGAACACTGACAATATTGCCTTCTCCATCTATATACCATACAGTGATATGTTCAGGATTTTCTAATTCCTCAGCTGTAGGTGTATAGGGTATGGATACCGTGACAGGTGAATCAGGATTGTTCCATTGGATGGTATCGCCATCTACCTGAATACTTAATTCAATGACCGGTTTATCACCTATTTCTGCTCTTAGTTTCTGGCTTAGGGTCATTGGGTCTACAGTATTGAAGGCTAATGTTACCTCACTGCCATTGATATTTTCCAGCATATTACCGGGAAATTGAATGCTTCCAATATCCGTCTTGAATTCAAGATCAGGATTGCCCTCAGATTCCAGAGCATTTAAAGGAAGATTTATTTCATAGTTGTCTGTTCCTTTTTTAGATATATCAAAGTATAACCATCTATTGCCTTCTTTATCAGTTACTACCCGATCTAACACATTGTCATAAGCATCAGATGATAATTTCGCAATGATTCTATCTGATTTTTCTGTGATAATGATATCTAAGTCCCCATCTTTGGCACTTTCACTTGAACCCCCACGATTTGAACCGCCGCTGCCGGAATTGTCGGTACTGTCCGGATCAATATTAATTTCAGCAGACAAATACTCAGTAGCCCAATGATTTAATAAATCAGAGCAATATACATCTATATAATAGTAGTCATATGGCAAATCATTAAAGGTATATGTCGTATCATTGGTATAGACATATTCATAAAAACTATAACCACTCGTATAAATCTCAGCGTAATACTTTGTACCAGAAGGGTCCTGTGCTGGTGCCCATGAAAGGGTAATAGCAGCTGTTGTTCTTTCCGTATCATAGGTCACACTGTTAACCACTAATGCGGCATCTGCATCCCACACAGGAGGATTATTATCGATTTCCGCTAAAGTACTTACTGTTTTTTCTAACGAAGCACTTTCATTATCAGCTCTATCTACTGCTATTACGCTGAATTCGTATGGCGTTTCATATGATAAATCAGTAACAGTATATGCCCTTACATCGGCAAGAACTGTATGGATTTGACTGATACCTTGATATATTTGATATTCCTTTATAAGATTGTCATCAGAAGCTTCCGGCCATAACAATTCCACAGAATCATCTGACGGTACAGCTGTTAATACCGCATCAATCGGCCATTCCGGCAGTATATCATCTGTGTCCCCATCATTAATTATGATAGTAGTGGTACTATTTGCTCTAAGGGTTGCATTATTTGTTGGATTAGAAAGTGAAAGTTCAATGGTATCATATTCTGCAGCCGTATCGTCTATAAGAGGTATGGTAATCGTTTCTTCTGTATCGCCTTCAATAAAAGTCAGGGTCCCGTCAGCGAGGGTATAGTCATCACCATTTACAGCTGTACCGCCTGTCACAGCATAATCCACTGTGACTGTACCATCCGAGCCGGAGCCTATTCTTTCAACTACTATATCTATAGAGCCATCTTCTTCAAGTACACTATATTCAGTACTTTCAAACTGAAGCTCTCCAGGAATAAAGCTTACTGCGACAAACATATCATAACCTCTTATTAAAACAATATCCTCATAAGAATCTTCGTCAAAATCAAAGGGATAAATCTTCTTATAATCATTTAAATACCCCCCACTTATCAAGCTCATCATCGTCGCAGGGCTTTGGAAAGTGCCATCACCATTTCCTGTTAATAAAGCAAGATAATACACACTATCTTCTTTATTCATAATCACGATATCTTTATTGCCATCACGATTATAATCTATAGGACATAAATAAAGTAGGCTATCCAGACGAACATTAGATATCAATGTAGACTCCGGTTCAGAAAAAGTAAAATCACCTTCCCCTAAAGCAACATAAGAAAAAGATCTGTAGCCCACGCTACCATAAATCTCCTCCCCATAATAAGCTATATCTTCGTTCCCATCTCCATTAAAGTCATATCACTAAGATAATTTCTACACCCATTTTGCAATTTACATCTTGTACAGATGTAAAGGTCCCTGCTCCATCGTTTTCGAAAATTTTGATACCATCTGTATATTGATGTAATACAATATCCATATCCCCGTCATGATCTAAATCAGCAGTCTCAACAGACTGTGCATAGGAAATATCATCTGTTATATTTGCCGTTAATGTAAATGTACCATCACCTTTGCCTAAACCATCATCATTACCTATAAATATTGCTAAACTGCCACTAATACTACCAGAACCATAACATGCAACTGCTAAATCCAATATACCATCTCCATTAAGATCCGCAGGTGCAAAAGATTTCGGAAAAGAAATATCTGAACTGCCTTGTACGGAAGATGGTCTGGTAAACCCTCCATTGCCATCCCCTAAGTATACAAATACGTTACCATAAGACTCATTATATCCTGCAGCATTGCTGCCATAAACAAAATCCATATGGCCGTCGTTGTTGAAATCAGCAGCCATAATACCTCTTCCCGAGAAAGAGGCAACTATTTCACTTGAATCAAATGTGCCATCGCTGTTTCCTTTCATTAGATATACGCTATTATTAGTTTTACATACAATCATGTCCATATAGCCGTCTTCATCAAAGTCTGCAAAATCGATTGAGTCTACATTTCCTCCGCCCAATCCGTATACATTACCATCTTTGAAATAATTCTCTGCAAACACTTGATTGGCTGAAAATAATAAAACAATTAAGAAAGTACACATTGCAATTTTTTTTGATACAAAAGTTCTTCTTTTTAGCATTCCTGATAATTCAATAAACACATTAACACCATCCTTTTAAAATTATTTTCGATATTAGTAAAGCAACATATTCTATTCTCTTTTCCCCTTTAATGCATAAAAAATCCATCATGTTCCAATTATGATGGATTTTTTTGGATTTGTATATCACACAAAAGTACCATTTTCTGTTTTAAAGATGAAAAAAACTATCTAAAATCGTTCATAAATTTTTCAGCATTTCTTGGCTTAAGTTCCTTATCTACCAATGGTATTCCATCTTTTATATATGAAATATGATCCATATAAGTTGGTTTTTCAATTTGATAAAATATACCTAACGGAATCTTATCGCCCCATTCTAATGACCGTTTAAATGCTTCTTGCTTATCTTCACGGTCAAAATCATCTGGCATATGATATGCTCTATCTTTATAATACTTAAATGGGTTTGTTTTATTAAAGCTGACACAGGGTTGTAAAATATCTATTAACGCATATCCTTTATGATTGATGGCTGCTTTCATCATTTCTTTTAAAGTGCTGTGGATCACCAGAAAAGCTTCTGGCGACAAAGCTTGCACCTAAGCTTATTGCAAGGGTAATAGGATTCAATGGTTGCGATGTAACGCCGTTGGTCTAGACCCCAGTTTTAAATCCCATATCGGAAGTTGGGGAAGCTTGTCCTTTTGTAAGTCCATAGATTTGATTATCATGTACAAAATGAGTAATGTCTATATTCCTTCTAATTGTAATATCTTTCGTCGTTGCTCTATCCTTTTTTGCAAAAAATTGGAGTATTTGATTTTTTTCAAACATCTCCAACATCTGTCCCCTTATCTGCAGGACTTAGCAGCATCCACTATCGTTGCCACCTGAACAGTCGCAGCTGGGTTCACTTCGTGTAATCCAACCCATTATGACTGCATAAGCACAACCAACTCCCTGCTTTACCTCTATTGCATTTAATGGGCAGTTCTTTGCACATGCACCGCATTCCATGCATCCATCCTTATCTAAGATTTCAGCTTTTCTTTCTTTAATGCTAAAGACATGATGGGGACAAACTTCTATACATCTACCACACCCAGTACATTTTTCGGTATTTAGAATCAACGTTGAGACATCTTTCAAATATCTATTTTTCATTAAGTTCCTCCTTAAATCCCCATAAAGCTATTAAGTAAAATTAGTAACATCCCCAAGCTTACTGTAATAATAATTATAGGAACTGCTATTTTCATTTCTTTTATAACACCGGACGATGAAGTATATGTTGAAGCACCTGTAAAGTTCATTGCATAAAAAGAAGATATGGAAGACAAAACCAATAAATATCCAATTGCTCTAACTAAACTGTATGAAGGCAATTGCGGCCATCCATTTATCAAATTAACCACAACAGCCCATATAAAACCTAATAACCAACCCTTCCATGCAAAAGCCCTTCCCGGAATCCAAGGCAGTAACACTGGAGTGATCACACAACCGATTATTAAGGCACCCACATATGCATAAAAATCGTCTAATCCAAAAGGTATTGTAACAATAAGATTCAAAAGAAAAAGTATTCCAAAAGCAATTATAGAAACCTTAATCGCTTCTACCAACTCTATTGGCGTTAAAACCAATCGGTCATATGTAGTAAACTTGACTGTACGCATTTCTGGAGTTGCTGTCATGTCCCTACGGATAAATTCTTTGATATCTTTAGCTCTTACAGGTCCATAAACCACTTGAAATCCAGTTTGCCGAGAAGCCTCATGAGCACTTAATCCAGGCGCCCCCAATTGTGGCAAGATTAAAGTTCTTTGTGTTACAATCTCGTGAAGCTTAGTGCAACTTATACGTGTTAGTAATTCCTTTGTGCCAAAGGTCCCTTTTCCTGCAGCACACCAAACATTAATGCCCTTGGTATCAAGCACTAAAATCCATGTATTTATGTCCGCCAGTTCCTTTCTTAATGAATCAAAGGTCGATTTGTAGTTGGCAGTTACTAATACGGGTGATTCATTATCAGGAGTCCCTACAGCATAGAGCCCAGGGTTAATTTTATAATTCATTCTGTTTACTCCCCAGCGTGCTTTCCATGAACCTAATATATCACTAAAGTTCAGTTGGGTAGATACCACCGGTACTACGCCTTTCGGAGTGTTAATGACACCTTGAATCCATTTTTCGTTTCCCGCATATTCAACTAATATCTCTGAGGAGCCGCATCCACTATTGCTTGAACAGCATGTTCTTTTTACTTCATTCCCATTTTCTATCATTGTCATCATCCCCACGTCTTTACTTGCAACAGTCATTTTACCCAATCGCTATAAGCAGTATTTGAAGGCTATGTAATTAATTATACAGTACTGTCCCTGTTCTGTTAATTCCAAAATCACATAGTTTAGAATGTCCTTTCAACATCTTATCACGAACGTGCTTTTTTTATCAAAACTACTTAGCGGCAGAGGTCCGATAATCAATCAACATGCCGCTTTTTCACCCTTTTTTTCTCTAAGCTTAACTCTTAAATATGGCGAAAGGTCCCAATCCTATTTAGAGCAGTTTGGTTCATATAGGTATAAAGAAGCTCCATATACCCATTTACAGTTTCAGGATTAACCGATAGATGATCACCTGGTACAGCTGGCAGTGCATCTGCTTCTGCTTGGATAGATATAGTTTTACCGGGCTCCACATAACGCCCTTTAGGGATTTTCACTCCTCCTGTAATATTAGCGCCATGCATAATCACACAATCTGGACTTATTTCCGCATCGAAAATGGAAACGTGCTGGCCAATGAAGGTGTTCTTTCCCACTCTGCAGGGACCATGGACTGCAGATCCATGGAGAATACTGACCTCACCATCAATATGAACAGACCATTTATAGGCACCCACCTTTACATATTGATTAGGTTGCCCATGTATTAAGCAGTGATCATGAATGCTGGTCCCAGGACCAATAAAAAAAGGACTCCCATAATCAGCACGAATAATGTTGTGAAAACCAATGAATACAGGCCCTTTAATGGTAACATCCCCAACAACTGCACTGCCAGGTCCCACAAAAACATCAGAAGAGATTTTGGGATAGGTAGAGTAGTTGATATGGGATGTAATAGGATTATAAGTGATTATTGAATTATTATAATTCTGTTTTGTAGTATGCATAGGTATACCTCCGAAATAGAAAAAATAACGTTCTATACTTATAATATGGAACCTATTGCTTTTCTGAACCTAGCTACTTTAAATCCATTGAATATAGGTTTCCTCGAAACGCTCTGATCCGAAACACGCCACATAAACATTTTACATATGATAATGTTATAAAGATTTGAAAGGAATGAGCAATATGAATAATTTCTATAATATGTATCCATATCCTTGCTTCAATACACCCATGTATTACCCCTACTTTCCTAATCAGTATTTCCCTATTACTGATAGACCTAAAAATGATATTCGAATTAAATTGAAGGATTATGGTCCAGAACCCTTTGTAGTTAATATTGAGAAAGCTACTAAGCAGAATAATACTTACCGTACCGCTTTATGGACAGGAAGCCATCTGCAACTTACTTTGATGAGCATTAAAGTTGGGGAAGACATAGGTTTAGAGGTTCATCCCAATCTTGATCAATTCATACGTATTGAAGAAGGCCAAGGACTTGTTAAAATGGGGGATAGCAAAGATAATTTGGATTTTCAAGCAAAAGTCTATGATGATTTTTCATTCATCATACCTGCAGGCAAATGGCACAATCTAATCAATACAGGTTATAAACCAATTAAATTGTACTCTATTTATGCACCACCTCAACATCCGCACGGTACAGTTCATGAAACCAAAGCAGATGCAGAAGCTGATGAAAGCCACGACCACTAGTATTGGAACCTGTAGCCCTCCTGGCGTCGGTCTGGAAATCCTGCAGGCGGAAAAACACCAGACCTGACGCAATGGAGATTTCTAATTTCATTATCTCTAGATGTTTGACTATTAATTGAATTATCGGTGCTGTCCGTATAGTCTTTAATTTGTGTCCATCGATGGACTAGTATCCCATCTCTTTTAATATTCTAGACAAAGTGCTTAGACGTTCTCCAATCAGTTCCCCATCGTCACTCAATGCTTGGCTGAACAACTTAATATCCTCATCGATTTTTTCGTTATCTGTACATACAGACACTGTCATCGCATCTCCTTGTAACCCCACCCGATCGATAACAGGGTTTTCCGTATCATACAATTTCTCATATCTATATGCTTCTCGAAAGTGTAGATTGGTTCGGCAGACAAGGATTGCAAGGTCAATGACACGGTGAAGGGGTAATTCTTCTGACTGTCTTGACCATTTCTCCCCTGTATGTCTCCATACTTTGGCTGATATATCTACCTTTCCTCGGTCATTCCATTGGGCTAATCCTAAGGAAAGTCCCTTTGCATCAGAATCATAGGCATATCTGCCATCAACATTTTCATAATTTTCAGAAACGATGACGGGTTTATGTTTTAAAGTCGTTGGTATTTTCATCATATTTCCTCCTCAATGTTTAGTAAATTACTAATTTACTAAAATAGTAATTTAATTATAAATAATTTTTCATCTTCTGTCAACCTGTAATAATTTTTTATCTTATTTTTTCCTATTATCAGTTAATATTTAAATTTACAATAAAAAAAATTGGTCAAGGTCCTAACCGACATATTTATAACGATTCAGCTTCTTACCATTTTGTATTTTTGGAAAAAAATATCTTTTTTATACCACACTTGCAGCATATCTTATCTACATTAATCTTTAGGATTATTTATTTGTTGAACAAATCTAACCCCCACCAAGGTTTGTGACGTTTATGAATTTTTTAACATATTATGGTATAAAATTAATTTGAGGTGATAGTCTATGTCACGATATACACGTCCCCTAAAGCTGGGAGATCAGGGTCAGGATGTCATTGAATTGCAGGAGAGATTAAATACCTTGGGCTTTAATGCTGGGTTAGAGGATGGTTATTTGGGGCGATCTACACAGCAAGCTGTTATTGAATTTCAGCGAAGCAAAGGTTTAACTCCGGATGGTATTATCGGGCCGAATACTTATACAGCACTTATGGGTATTAACGGCAAAACCTGGATTTTGATTAATCTGGCAGAGAAAATGCTCTATCTCTATCTGGATAATCAACTTCATCGTTCCTTTCCTGTAGCCATAGGAAAGCCGAGTACGCCAAGTCCAACCGGCAATTTTAAAATTACCGAAAAAGTCATCAATCCAGGAGGAGTTTTTGGAACACGATGGATGCGTTTTTATAAGGACTACGGTATTCATGGCACCAATAATCCTGCTTCTATCAGCAGAGCCGTCTCAAACGGCTGCATTCGTATGAACAATGCGGATGTGAACTATGTCTACAGTCTGGTTCCTGTCGGAACAGAAGTAACCATTGTCAGCTCCCAGACTACAGGTCGATATTATTCCGTTCAAGTCGGCGATACTTTATATGGCATTTCACAAAAAATTGGGGTAAGTTATGATGCGCTTTTAAGAGAAAACAGTATTACAAATCCCAATATGATCTATGTGGGTCAAAGGCTTCTTATTCCCGGATAAGCAGAACTTAAACCCTTTGTCAAATTTGTGGCCTTAAGCCATAACAAATAGAACATTTAAAAATAGCTGCAAAACAAATGGAATGCGCCCGGTATAGTTTCGGACTCATTCCATTTTTATTAAGATTATTTACTATGAACAAAGAAAACTGTGTTCTGGAATCTTATTCAAGTACTTGGATTAATATATCTGTTATCTTACTTCCTGCTATAGGATTAACATCTATAGGGCATGCGGAGATCGCACCTATGATATCCATTTTACATTCTAACAAGATATAGTCACCTGGTTTTGAGTCCCCCGTTTCTTGCACTATTTCATAATCGTCTGTAATCCTTGTTTTTTGAAATAAATTTACTGGATTATTAAAATTCTCTCTATTTAAATTATATTTTTCGAGAACATCCTCAAAGTTTTGCACGCAATTTCTATGGGCTTCTTTTATACCATAGTCTACAATATAACGTTGTTCATCACAGGCCGGTAATAATAAATCATGCCTTTTTGATGTAGCTTCTATAACTTCAAACATAGGTATTCTTAGATCAGTACGCAAAATATACCCTGGTTTAATTTGTAAGGATAATGCTGACATATAAGAGTGGGAAGGAGATAACTTTTCTTTAAGATTATTTCTATTGAAAGAAAAAAAATCCGCAACCTGTTGGCCTTCAATATCAATTATCTTTAATAGCTGACCCTTTTTTGCATCGAATGATCTAGCGAAACCTCCTGGTACCAAAACTTCCTTTAATACATTCATCAATAGTTCCTCCTTATTTTAATACCTTATCATATCATTAATTTCTACTTTTAATCTACAGGTAACAATCAATCTAATGGTCAAGTCATGTTTAAATGGACATCTCCTTCTATCTTAAATTTTTAATTTCATCATCCCTAGATGTTTGAATAATTTTTCATCTTCTGTCAACCTGTAATAATTTTTTATCTTATTTTTCCTATTATCAAGTTAGTATTTGACGGAGACAATTAGGGGGACAAACAATAAAACAAGTTCGCTGATTAGTATTTAATTTGCAATTAAAAAGCCGGTCAAGGTTTTGCCCTAACCGACATATTTTAATTTAACGTAATAATAAGACCTTTTTCTGCTTATATTCTTCTTCGCCGATTTCTCCTCTTGCAAACCGTTCGTTAAGAATTTCTAATGGGCTATTAGATTCTCTTCCATCTCTTACATTGCTATTGTGAAACAGTTTAACAGCCGCATATACAATAATTCCGATTAAAAATAAAGGAATTAACATCATTCCAAACCAACCTCCTCCCAAGAAATCACATCCATAACCGTATCCCATCATACTAAACCCGCCCTTCTTTATTTTTCATCATGTGTCTACATTCCTTTTTGCATAATCATTGGTAATCTTTACTGCTAACACCGGAGCTCATCCTCCCAGTCCATCATGCATTTCGTATCTTTGGTTCACTTTTCCAAGCATTACATTCTGACTTATAAGTATAACCTATAATATAATTATAGGTTATACTTATGAAGATATTATGAAGAAAAATAATTTTACATGGGACAATTGTGATTTAGGCTGGTTTACAAATATACCAGGCTGCCCTAACATCCACATTAACTACTTCTACATCCGAAAAACAAACTTTCATCTCTGATTCTGCATTTCTAATGAAATGAAAGTAATCACCACCTTCTATCCATTCGATCATACTAGTCAAAAGTGATCGATTATCATTATAATCGTATATAACTACCCTATGCTTTGCAACGCGACTCATTTCAGCATACATTTGTTTTCTTTTCTCAGCCTTTAGACCATGTGCTACATAGGATGCAATAGCAACGTCAAAGCTTCTATCACTAAATTGCAATGTTTCAAGAACATTAGCGTGAAAAAAATTGATATTTTTGTTTTCTGGTTTATCCTCGGCAATTTTCAGCATCTTCTTTGCTGGATCAATGCCAGTCACAGCTAGCCCCTTTTCATTAAGAACTGAACATAATGCACCAGTTCCACATCCAATGTCAATAATTGTTTTAAAAGATGATAAATCCAACTCTTTCTCAACACCCTGAATGACCTCAGCAAATCGCTTTTTCTGCCATTTGTAAAACAATCCATAGATTGGTGCTATTGAATTAAATAAAGAACTACTATTCTTTATATCCATAAATAGATATCTCCTTCTTTTTCAAGCATTTTCTGACAGTTCTCTTGCAATCTAATTCTTCCTGATATTCATCTGTCCTCTGTTCCCCTGTCATGAACAAAAAAAGACCCCTAAAAAAAGAGCCTTTTTTTATCATGGGAACAATTGCAATCCGTCTAATACGAATCCACGTTTATACCATTTGTTTTCATAATTTACTACGGCGTTCTTTAAATACGCCTCAAGATCGGGGTGATATACCACCTTAATCCCTTGAGACTCAATAATCACATCATTTTTTTCCTTAAACCCATCCAGGGCTAATTTCATAGTTGGGCCGCTTCAACCATGTCCTCCAAAAGTAATTCTTAGCATCATATTTTCTGGATTCTTTGTTTTAGCTATATCTTCTTTCAGTTTTTTCGATGCACTTTCAGATACCTTAACCAATGACTTTCACCTACCTTTCAAGTTTCCCTATAATGATTTCCTGGTTTTCGAACATCATCTTCTCTCCGAGTCATTTCAATCCTATCTAGGAATTCCAATAGAGCAATTGTTGCTTTTCTTCCAACACCCAAGTGATCTCTTATTTGGCCGACAGTTGCCGCACCTTGTTCATCTAAAAGATATCTGATTTGTTGGATATAGCTTGAAAGAACCTCATGATGAATCATCAGACCTTCTCCTAAATCCACTAACCTTCCTATTTGCTTTAGGAATTGAATCACATCTATTAGCTTCTTTTCATCTATAATCAAATTCTTCCCCAGTTGCTGAATATTATTAATATTCAACCCTTCTTTTAAATAAGCATTCTCCAAAGCAATGGTTTCTTTTCTGGCAAGAATGTTGTTAACCACAGATGGTTCATACTGGGTAAGAATATTTCCTTCTATTTTGAAAAGTTCATCACAGACAAAGCGGTTCAGTAGTGCAGCAAAATCCTTTGTATCAATATTCATGAAGACCTTGCTTTTTATTTCTTCCTTATCCAATTGATACCTAAATGGATATTTCTTGTATAACTGCTCAAATGTCTCATTTATTTTTTTATAAAAATTATTATAAAGCCCTTTACTTAAGAACTTATTGACTTCTGCTAACCACAACACATCCTCCTTTACAGGTTCAGTGGTTAATATCCTATGTATTTCTTCTCTTTCAACATAAAGTTCTTTCCACAGATCTTCAATGCTTAATATTTTTTCGGTATTATTCAGTGTATAAAGTATTAATTCCTCAAGGCTACCGGACTCACCTATTTTCATGGCTTCTTCACTTTCCTCAGAAAACCTTTTACGATTTTGTGTTCTATGAAAAAGAATCCAACCGCCGCCTATGGTTGTAACAGGGGAAAAGGATCTTATAATAAAGCGGTCCTTTCGGATCACTGTGAAAGGCTCCTCAAACTTAAGTTGTATATACCCTTTATTTCCACCGGCAATCTTATCTTCTCCAATAATTTTGACTCTGGCAAGACCTTCCTTTGTTCCTGTATGAATATGAACACGTTGGTTATGTACCACATTTTTTTTACCTTTAACCGTATAAAGAACCGCATCTGTAATCCGCGTAGGTGTGATAGCTCCTGAGTCTGATATGACATCGCCTCTTCTAATAACTTCCTTATTTATACCAGACAGATTGAGTGCACACCTTTCTCCGGCGCCTGCGCTGTTGACACTTTTGTTATGTACCTGTATGCCTCTGACCCGAGCGGATACCCTTTGAGGTAAAAGTGATACTTCTTGGTCTTTGGATACGCACCCTCCATAAACAGTCCCCGTAATAACGGTTCCATGCCCTGTCATGGTAAAAACACGATCAACTGGTAATCGAAACAAGCTTGCAGCTTTCTTTTTAGACACAACCTGCGATAGTTCTTCAAGTCTTTCTATTAGTTCATGGATGCCCTGTCCTGTAACAGAAGAGACTGGAACAACAGGCATGCCCTCCATTGTCGTTCCTTTCAATGTATCAAGGATGTCTCCCTTCACCATCTGTAGCCATTCATTTTCAACAAGATCCGTTTTCGTTAAAGCGACGATTCCCTTTTGCACATTAAGGAAAGACAGTATATCAATATGCTCCTGAGTCTGTGGCATAACGCCTTCATCTGCTGCCACCACTAACATAACAAAATCAATTCCAGTCGCTCCTGCTACCATGGATTTAATAAATTTCTCGTGTCCTGGTACATCCACTATGGATATCACATTTCCAGAAGGCAGGGTCAGTGGTGCAAATCCTAACTCAATGGTCATGCCTCTTTGCTTTTCCTCCTTGAGTCTGTCCGTATCCATTCCTGTCAATCGTTTTACAAGTGCCGTTTTCCCATGATCAATATGTCCTGCCGTTCCCATTACAACATGTTTCATAGCAATACTCCTTTAATGGCTTCAATCACCAACGGATACTCTTTGGTTGTAAGTGTTCGGACGTTTATCAAAACCCTGTCTTTATGGATTCTGCAAATAACAGGGATCTCCGCTTGTCTGAGTTTTTCCTGAAAGACATTGACACTTAAATCCCTTGGTACCAATGCCACTGCTTTGCCTTTTAGGATTACTCCGGGAAGTGATCCTCCACCGATTTCATCTAAGTCATCCACGATTTCTGTTATAATTCTTCCTTCAAATATGGAATTTATTAATTCATTAAGCTCCAGCGCTTTGTCATAAAGTTCACTTTCTTTCAGCGCCATCATTTTTAAAACGGGGATTTTTTCCACGACATTTTTGGAATTCATATAAAGGTCTAAAACCGACGTCATGGCCATAATCGTTGTCTTATCACACCGAACGATACGTGCCAGAGGATTTTTCTTTATCCTATCCATCCATTTCTTTTTTCCCGCAATAATACCTGCCTGGGGGCCTCCTAAAAGCTTATCTCCACTAAAAGTAACCAGATCGACACCCTTTTGGATGCTTTCCTGGACTGTAGGTTCATAGGGTAACCCTATAAGAGAAAGATCATACAAACTCCCACTCCCTAAATCTTCAACAACTGGAACATGATTTTCTTCACCCAAAGCCACCAACTCCTGCAAGGATACCTGGTGGCAAAATCCTGTCACTTTATAGTTACTGGTATGCACTTTTAAAAGAATGGCTGTTTCATCCGTAATGGAATCAGAATAATCGGACAAATGTGTTTTATTGGTGGTGCCCACCTCCACCATTTTTGCCTCACTTCTTGAGATGATATCCGGTATCCTGAAGCTTCCACCTATTTCAACCTGTTGGCCTCTAGATACAATGACTTCTTTATTTCCTGCAAGGGTATTTAGACATAAAAAAACAGCTGCAGCATTGTTATTGACAATCATCGCGCTCTCAGCTCCAGTAAGGTGCATAATCTGTTCCTCAATACGAGAAGATCTTAACCCCCTTGTGCCAGTTTCCATGTCAAATTCAAGATTACTGTAGCCTTCACAAATCCTTTGAATAGAATCAGCAGCCTGTTTTGGAAAAGGCGCTCTGCCCAGGTTGGTATGCAGCACAATCCCAGTTGCATTAATCACTTTTTTCAATTCATTGCTATGCTGTTTTGCTATTAGTTTATCCAACATTTTAATGAGGTATTTTGAAACGTAATCTCTTGTAGGATTATGAAGCCTTGGGTCCACTGACTCATTGGTATCAATTTCCTTCCGGTACGCATCCATAACAAGTTGAATATTCTTTATAACATAGTCTCTTCCAAACTGTTCTATTAACATTATGACCTGAGGACACTCAAGAATTTCATGAACAGGTGGAATCAACTTTAAAGCCTTCTGTTTATCAAGTACATCCATATATTTCTTCCCTTCATTAAAAATCCAATACCCATTCTCCTGTTCTTAATTTTTATATTGGCGGAAACGTGTAGGAGTCGAACCCACCTCGGCTGGTATTACCACCCGACTACGGATTTGAAGTCCGAGGAATCCACCGGGACCCATCCGCTTCCATAGTGTTTTTAATTTCATGCTTATGGTTTGATTATACCCTTTGTAATAAATAAATAAGCATTAAACTCAGTAGCTAAGTTTTTAGGTAAAATTCATGAAGTTTTGCATGGTCTTTGACAATTCCTTCAATACTTTTTCCTTATCTTCATGGGAAAGAGCATTTTGAATACAGGTCATAGAATGCTTTTGCAAAACAAGGTTGCCTACTTTATTTATGGCAGCACGAACTGCTGAAACTTGTGTCAATATATCTGCACAATTCTTCTCTTCTTGAATCATTTTATGGATTCCTTTGACCTGTCCTTCGATGCGTCTGAGCCTCTTGAGTATGTCTTCTTTTGATTCTAAGCTTGTTTCATCCATAATATATTTCCAATTCCTTTCATGAGTATATGTCCATCGCATTTACTCCTATGATTAAGATGCCAGGCACTTTAATCTTATTACAGACGTGCCTGGTCTCATAATCTTTACTTTTCGTCTTTTACATACTATTAGCAAGAAGACATCTGCGACCCTCTTAATAAAAATCCACGTTTAAACCAACTGGTTTCGTAATCTACTACAGAGTCCTTCACATATCCTTCAATGTCGGAATGATATACAATCTTAATTCCTTGTGATTCAATAACAACATCATCCGCGTCATTTTTATCTTTTAACTCATCCAGAGTTAATTGCAAACTTGGACCGCCTCAGCCATATCCTCCAAATGCAATCCTTAACATCATTTTTTCTGGATTCTTTTGTTTAGCTATAATTTCTATCAGTTTTTTTGATGCTATTTCAGATACTTTAACCAATGAATCTCACCTGCCTTCTATTTTAACTTACATACCCCCGCAGGGTATGTGTATAGTCACATTATAAATTGTTTATGTGACTATTGTCAAGAGGATAATTGAAAACATCCCTATTCATCACCTCAAAATAACGAGCCATCTTTTAATAGTAATCCAATAGAATCTATTGTATGTCCAGAAAGTATAATATTATTTACCCCTGCGGCAACGAAGTATCCTCTTACCTCTTTGTCTGTTTTTGCGCTAAATATTAAAGTGAATCAACTGTCAAAGGTTAACTTTTGACAGTTGATATGGATTTAATAAATTTCACAATTAGTAGCGAGTAAGTTATCACGGCTAATATAATGCTGAAATAGTTAAGCGCTGCCAGATATGAATTCTGAATGTACAAACCTTGTACATATGTTCCCAAAACTTGGGAGCCCACAAGCGCTCAGACCATGCCCCATTGAGTCGCAGAATAGTTGCTTTTTAGGAACTGGTTCTTAAAATAATATCCCAGTAAAAAAACAGTAGAAGCTACCCAAACAATAGCAATCGCATATGAAAAATTCATTATAATGGACGAACTTCTACTGAGGTCAATTGATAAAACTGTCTGAAAATATGACGCCAGTCTAAATAAGCTTAACCCAAATAAACAGGTGATTGGAACAACCAAAAAGAATGCTGGTAAAATCGGAGCATCTGGTAATTTTCTTACTTTTATTTGAGCGATTATCAAATGCACTAATTTAACAGCAAGCATAGAAAGTCCAATAAGTATTGTAAGTGCTGTGCCGATTACGGCAAATCCTACAATTTGTGTATTTTCTGAAGTAATTGCGATACCCGATCCTGTTAAACTAACCAAACCAAATGCAAATACATCCAGTAACCAGACAAAATTGAATTTGTCAATATCAACTGATTTTGTAAACCAAACTTTAATAACCCTCCATTCAAGGGCAAATAAAGCACTCCATAATACCACAAAATAAATCAATGAAGGCATCATCAAAGACTGTAACCCCGCAGAAATTTGCGGAACAAAAAAACCAACCGGTGCCCATAAAACGTTAGCAGACATTGCCAATGAACCTATAATAGGAAAAATAGTCATATTTTTATATGGGTCATTCATTAATTCCGTTGCTAATTTCTTGTTTGAGAGCCACCCTATCAACCCTTTTAGAAAAATTACGGTTAAAGCAATATGCGCAATTATGGAGATAAACATAATCCCAACCAAAGTGCCATAAAGCACCATTTGCGTTGCACTTAGGCTGGCCCAAACTATATCAGAAAATTTAATGAGTCCTTTACCATGGTGTATTGCAAACTGCAAAAAATTAAAAGGCATGAGAGCGACTCCTCCAGCAGCCAATGCCCCCTGAAAAAAAAGAGGATTAAACTGGTTATTCAACTTCATATACAACCCTCCCTTAAAATGTTATTGTTTTATCTGCCCACTCGACCATTTCAATACAATCTATCATTGTATTCATAGGACAAACTTCTGTTCCACCCATAGTTCTTGATTTCAAACAAGTTCCACAAGCAAGGATTTCACCATCTATTTCATGGAAGGCTTTAACCTGAGCAGCGACATCAAACTTTTCATGGGTAAGGTTTTCAATCTCTACAGCTTCACCCATAAGAAACACTTTGATCTCATGACCAGACTTCTTAGCAGTCACAGCAAATCTCATTGCGTTCCAGGCTTTTTCATATTCCTTTGTTTCAATAATTATTCCAAGTTTCATTTCAATTCCTCCAATCGGTTATTATTTATCAAGTATGATTTTATTTAGATTAATCATTACAGTCTCTATTTCTTCCTTGGTTGTATACCTTCCAAGGCTAAACCTCACCCCCCCTCGTCCTACCTCTTCAGTCACTCCCATGGCCTTTAAAACTGGGGATATGGACGTCATTCCAGAATGACATGCAGATCCTGTTGAAGCGGCTATCCCTTTCAGTTGATTTAACACTTCATGGCCATTAAGCCCAACAAAACTTACATTGAGGGTGTTAGGAAGCCTCTTTTTAAGATGTCCATTTAATACAACCCCATCTCCAAAGTTTTTCTTAAGCCTACTATAAAAATAGTCTGTTATTTCCTTGATTTTTAGGCTTTTGAGAGCCTCTACTGAAATCTCACATGCCTTACCTAGTCCCACCTCAAGAATTATGTTTTCAGTACCTGCTCGTCTTCCACTTTCATGGCCTGCTCCATGAATCAATGGCTCAATTTGGATTCCATCTCGTATATATAATGCGCCAATTCCTTTTGGTGCATATAATTTATGTCCAGCCACTGTAAGAAAATCCACGTCAAGTTTTTTCACATCTATGGGAACTTTGCCTATGGACTGTGATGCATCGGTATGAAATAAAATAGGATGCTTATGACATACTTTTGAGATTGCTTCAATGGGCTGGATTGTACCCGTTTCATTGTTTGAATGCATAATTGTCACCAGGATCGTCTGATCAGTAATTAATCTTTCGATATCCGAGGGACTCACCATTCCATATTGGTCAACTGGAACATAGCTTATTTCATATCCAAGTCTCTCCAAATATTTACATGGATTGATAATTGCAGGATGTTCTATTTGTGAGGTAATGATATGATTACCCTTATTTTTGTGTGTATGCGCCACGCCTTTAAGAACAGTGTTGTTGGATTCACTTCCGCCACTTGTAAATACTATTTCATCTGATACACAATTTAGTAATTGTGCTACCTGGCTTCTTGCATGTTCTATAGCACTCTTTGCTGTAGCCCCTAAAACGTGACTACTGGATGGATTCCCAAAGTAACTATAAAGATAGGGAAGCATTGTATCTGCAACTTCTTTGTCTATAGGAGTTGTTGCATTATAGTCAAGATAAATCATATACTTCACTCCTGTTTGCAATATTTTAGTGTGTGTAATCAATTATATTAATTGATTTTCCAATTTTCTTTTCTATGGCCGATTTCATTTGTTCTGCATGAGGGCAAGCAAATCCAATAGGATTCCCTCTTGTGATACATGAAGCAAGGACAATGGTGTCCGCTCCACGCTTAACCATCTCAACTGCCCTTGTTACAGCTTTTTTACCGGGACATCCCCCGCAGGTGTTTACTCCCACTACCTCAATATCTTCTTCAATTCCTTCAAATGCCAATTTTTTTGTGTTCATAACCTTAAAACAAGTTGTTGCAGGACACATATCCTCTGTCTGCATACATCTGATTAATCCAACTTTCATAAAAATACCCTCATTTCTCTAATCTATTTTATTGATCTTACCATATCAAATTTCTTCTCCATTTGTTCTACCATGGCCTCTCTCATAATAATGCATGCTTGAAGGGTTTTGGGATTTGCAATTCTATAGTACATTTTAGTACCCTCACGCCTTACTTCAACCACACCTTTTTCACGCATCACTGCTAAATGCTGAGATACATTGGGAACTTTGACTTCCATTGCTGATGCAATTTCATCCACGCAAATTTCTTTTTCCCCCAATAAAAACAAAATTTCTATTCTTTTGGCGTTAGCCATAAATTTACAAAATTCCGCATGGAGTTCATATAATTCTTTCTGATTTTTCATTGGTAGTTGCTCCTTATTCTATTTTCGAAAGTATGCAATTAACAAAATAGTACCATACATACTATTCTTCGTCAAGAAAAATGCACGGGGTCAGACTTGAAAAATAAGCATCCCTGATAATTTCTACCCCTTTTTCATTAAATTTTTACCTTGAATCATTACAACTGCAATTACTGTCACCAGTTTGACTGTAAGGACACCCAACACATTTGACACCTTTTCGCTTTTCAATAACAATTTTAGCAATTGCAGCAACTACGATTGTTAGAATAATAACCATTACAATTATATTAGCCATAATTTCCTCCTAAATACTTAATGCTAGTTTTTCTGTTGCTCTTTTGTCGCCTCTTCTCATAAGATAAGCCACATAAACCACTATCACAGCTACAACAATGAAACCTGGAAGGAAGCCACTACCAAAAGCCCCTGTCGTCAGTAAAGTTCCAATTTGATAAGTAATAAATGAAGCTACATATCCCGTGGCAAATTGAAATGCAATGCCACTCCATAACCACTTTTTATTCTCCATCTCAGAGTTCATGGCACCAATAGCAGCAAAACACGGTGGTGTAAACAAGTTAAACATTAGATATGCTAATGCGGCTACAGAACTTAAGCCCATTACACTTGCAACATCTGATGCACCTTCAACGAGAGCAAGTTCTTCCGTATTAATAAAATTTGTAATTGAATATACAACTGCTAGTGTCCCCACTACGTTTTCTTTTGCAATGAAGCCAGTAATTGCTGCTGCAGCCAATTGCCATACACCAAATCCTAAAGGTATTAACAAGATAGCAAATGGTGATGCGATACTAGCTAGAATACTCGCATCTGCTGCCCCTTCAGTAACCACTTGGAACTGCCAGTTAAATGTTTGCATGAGCTGTACTACTGCATTGCAAAGAAGGATAATTGTGCCTGCTTTGATAATAAATGCTTTGGCTCTAGAAAACATAGAGATCGTAGCTCTCTTAATACTGGGAAATCTATACTCAGGTAGTTCCATAATGAAAAAAGATTTTGCATTCTTCTCACCAGTAATTCTTACCACAATTAAAGCTCCTAAAATAATAAAAGCAATACCTACGAAATACATTGTTGTTCCCACCCAAGCCGCATCATTAAAGAACACACCTGCAAACAAGGCAATTACAGGTAATTTTGCACCGCATGGGATGAAAGGTGTCAACATGGCAGTAGTTCTTCTTTGTCTTTCATTTTTGATAGTCCTAGTCGCCATAATCCCCGGAATAGCACAACCAGTACCAATAATTATTGGAATGATTGACTTGCCTGATAATCCAACTCGCTTAAAAAATCTATCCATGACAGCAGCAACACGTGCCATATAACCACAATCTTCAAGCAATGCCAGCAAGAAGAATAATACCATGATAAGTGGCAAGAAACCTATAACAGCCCCAACTCCACCTATAATCCCATCTAAAAGAATGCTACTTAGTACAGGTGATACGCCTTCTCCTAGCAATCCCTCCGCCCAGCCATAGAACCCATCTATCCACCCAACAAGTGTATCAGCTAGAAGCGGTCCTAAATGAGTCTGGGAAATAGAAAATACAGCCCACATCACTACTGCAAAGATTGGAATTCCAAACCATTTATGTGCTAAAACTCTATCAATTGCATCTTGCTTTGTTTGACGATTGCTACTTACTTTTCTATTTTCAACTTCTGAAACAATACTTTTTACAAATTCAAATCGTTTTCTGTCAGAAGCTTCAATTGCGCTTTTGTCAGCCATATCAACTGCTGAACTATCAAATGGTGCTTTTTGTCTCTTTCCTTTTATTTCTATTGCAGTAGAAATAAGTTCTTCTAAACCATTGTGGTTTCCATCAGTCGATATTGTTTCAACAACAGAGCAACCGAGTCTTTGGGATAATGCCTCTACATTTATTGCTATCCCTTTTTTCTTATTTAAGTCACTCTTATTTAGGGCAACGACAACCGGTATCCCTAGTTCAAGAAGCTGAGTTGCAAAAAATAAACTTCTGCTTAAATTTGTCGCATCAACGATGTTAATAATAATATCTGGATTTTCGTTTTTAACGAAGTCACTGGTGACATTTTCCTCCGAAGTAAAAGGTGACATTGAATATGCTCCGGGGAGGTCTACTGCTGTAATTGAAGTATTTCCCTTATTAAGACTTTTCTTAACCTTCCCTTCCTTCTTTTCAATGGTTACACCTGCCCAATTACCAACACGTTCAATTTTACCTGTTATTGCATTGAATAGTGTAGTTTTACCACTATTTGGATTTCCTGTAAGTGCTACTTTCATAAGACCCTCCATGTTTATTATAATTTATTGTTAGCCTCGACTAACTTGTTATGTATCGTAACTTCATTAAAAATTATAAAGTTATAATATTAAGTTAGCCTTAGTTAACTTAAATGTTAAAAAAATAGTTATACAATTATCGCTTCAGCCAAATCCTTATCAATACTGTATCTTGCATCCTTTACAGAAACAACATAGTTTTCACTAAGTACTGACAGTACTGTCACTGTTTCACCCTCGTAGCATCCTAATGTAAATAAAAAGTTCTTGAGTTCTTCATCATTGGTCTTAACATCTTTAATAATATACGCTCTGTTAATCTTTGCCTCTGCCAAATTTGTCACTTCTTTATCGTATCTTTCCATTATTTTATTGACCCCTAATATTATTCTACTACTAATCGTACTATCCATATCGAAACCTCCCAAGTGTAATCTTCTACATATCAATATTGTTCTTCTTTAAATAGCTTTTAATGGCTTCTAACATCTCGTCACTCAGTACATGCTCTATTTTACATGCATTGGTACTAGCTTCCTCAGCCGACAACTTAAGAGAATGCTCTAAAAAAAGTTCTATCAATTGATGGCTACTATATATTTTCCCGGAAAGCTCTCTACCTTTTTCTGTTAGTGTAATCGTGCCATACTTTTGTTTATTCACAAACCCTTGAGCTGAAAGATATTTTATCGCCTTAGTCACACTGGGTTTTGACACGCCTAGACGTTCTGCTATATCAACCCCATGGGCATGACCATGATTACTTTCTAATATATACACTGTTTCTAAATACATTTCCATTGATTCATTATTACTCACTTTACCACCCCATTACTTATAGGTAATAGTGCCTTCCAAAAGTTAACTTCGGTTAACAATATTTATTTTATACCTATTTATTTGCCTTGTCAAGAAAGAAATCTGGTTTTCTACCCATAGAAATACCTCCAAGTGATAATCTAATTTTAATTAATTAGACTTGTCTACTTTGGAGGTATCATATCATTCCGGCACTTTTATTTTTGGTGGAATTTATCTCACAATATATACTTTTCTACTCTTGGGGAACCATTGAACTATGGAATCCAACCTCTCAGCTACATATCTTAATGGTATTAGCGTTCTGCTATGAACGATGATGGCAGTTGAATCAAAACCTGGAAGAGGTTCATTTATAATTATCTCCAGGTTTTTATTATCAAGATTTATGATTACTTTTTTTCTTCATTTAACCATTGAACCTCAGCCCCCATATTCTCAGCTATGAATCGTACAGGCACCATTGTTCTATTGTTTATAATCAACGGGGCCACATCGTTTATTACTACTGTATCATTAACTTCTGTTTCCAGCTGATCCATTGTCAGACTGATTCTCGTTAAATGATTAGCTTTAGCTATACTATATAAATTAAAACTACTGGTATAGAAAGACATAAAGCCAAAAAACACCTCCTGCTTTTAATATTCAGGAGGTGATGTTTTGAACACGATTTTAGCTTTTTAGCACCTTTCTTTTTTAATCTGACAACAGATTATAAAGCACCTGAGCCATTTCTGCTCTGTTGGTTGTATCTATAGGATTCAGTCTACCATTACTGCCACTGATGGTTCCTGATTGGATAAATGTCGTCATGGCATCCGTCGCCCAGTCTGCTATATGGTCCGTATCACTAAAGTCTGCCAGTTCTTTTCCTGCTGAACTCTGCGGCAGTTTATCCATTTCTTTCAGTACATTATACAAAAGGGTAAACATTTCCTGTCTTGTGATTTCTTTTTCCGGAGCAAAAAGGTTATTCCCTATGCCCTTGGTGATCCCTTTCATCTTTGCTACCCCAAGGTAATCCGTATAGTAGGTGCTCCCCGCATCGGAAAAATTGTCCTTTATATTCTCACCCGGCTTTATATCGTATGCTCTCATGACCATGACCAAAAATTGTCCTCGAGTGAGTTTGTCCATAGGCCCGTAGTTACCATCTCCCTTACCTGATGTAATGCCCCTTGCTGCTATAAATGTCACTGAATCGTGGTACCAAGCACCTTCTGCTACGTCCTTAAAGGTGACTTTGTTGTACCCTACAGCATATTGGGAGAAGTGATTTGTACTGAAGGTAACCATCCCTGTTTCTGGATTGTACACACAATCGGTGACTCTTTCTGCTTCGCCTGCTGCATTGATGTAATAAATAACAATGGCATTGGGGTCTTCTCCCGGTTGCGGTGTATAAGGCACAGCTACTGTTACATTTCCATTAAATTGAGAGATAGTATTGTCCCCACTTGTTATACTAAAATCATAAACAGGCCGGTTTCCAACTACTTGCTGTAACTCCTCTGAAAGTGTTGTAGTATCCACTTTTTCAGTCGTTATACGAATATCATCTGCTGCTTCATCAACAATTCCTTTAAGTGTATCCTGATCAAAGGTAAGATTCGCAACCGGTGTTGAAATCATGGTATGGATACCGCTATCTACCATTGACTTCATGGCAATCCGTGAAATAATTGTTTCCACTATTTCAGTATCATCATCCGCTTTTACTTGGATTTTGACTGAAGCTGTTCCTGAACCCTGTTCATTGACCCCTTTAAGGGCTTTTGTCACCGCATCCGCTATCTGCTGATCTGTAACGGATGCAGATGCTTTTCCATTTGGATCTGTATTTGAAATGATCGTCGTTGTTATGGTTGTATTCACCTTATCCGTAGTAATAAGTGTGTCTATTTTAACATCATCATCATCTCTATTGCTTTTTGGTATAACACTGTTAGATGCCTCAGACGCCTCACTGCATCCTGCTTCATTGACTGCTTTGACCGTAAAGGTATAGGTTGTCCCGTTTATCAGTTCCATAACTGTAATGGAGGTTCCTGTAACTTCTACCGTTAACTCTCCAGGGTAAGTTGTTACAATGTATTTCGTAATGATACTTCCTCCACTGTCAACCGGCGGAGTAAAGGTTACAGTCGCCTGCCTGTTTCCTGCTGTTGCATGGGCATCTGTAGGTATACTCGGTACTGTTCTTGGGACAGCCCTGACTTCGTTAGAATAATCACTTTCACCACCGGGGTTAATCGCACTGACTACAAAACAGTATTCTGTACCATTCGTTAATCCATCAACCGTATACTGATTCATATCTGTGGTAATAGCTGAATAGGTTCTATACTCTGTCCTCGGATAGATTTTATATCCTGTTGCACCCGGCACTTCTGTCCATTGAAGTTGAACCTCTCCGTTTCCTTCTAATGCACTCTGAATAAATGGGTTAGAAGAAGAATAAGAAACTACTGAATTTGATGCTTCAGATTCAACGCTTTCCCCAACTTCATTAAAGGCTTTGACAGTAAAGGTATAACTTGTCCCATTTGAAAGACCTGTCACAGTAATAGCTCCATCTGTTCTTACCTCTATAGCTGCACCAGTCCTTATGCCAATAGCCCCATCTGTTCTTACAGATGTCACCGTATATCCTAGAATTTCACTTCCCCCGTTATCCTCAGACGGTAAAAAGGTAATAGTTGCTCCTCCACTTTCGGGTGAAGCCAAAACATGTGTTGGAGGTTGTGGTATGGTTCTGGGTATCTGACTGATTTCATTTGAATCAACACTATCCTCGCTGTCAATGACTGTTCTGACAACAAAGTAATACTTTGTCCCATTTGTTAATCCCGTAATAGTAATTGCCGATTCTGTTCTGACATATGGGTCATCCCAATAATTTTCAGACTCAGTTGATTGATATATTTTATAATACTCTCCGTTGGGAACAGGGTCCCAGGTTATAGTAACGGATCCATTTCCCCATGTTGATTGAATACTTGGCGCAATAACAGCAAATGTTGCCGTTTCATTTATATGTTCTGTTACATTTAAATCCATTCTGGTGGCTGTTGAAATACCATCGCTCCAGCCCGAAAAGTAATACCCCTCATCAGGTACAGCTGTTACCTCAGTGCCATGGGAACCATGATTCACTATCTGACTTGTACTTCCTGTTATACTCCCATTTGCTCCCGCTATATATTCAATTGCATATTGATTGATAGCAAAATTTGCAGTAAAGCTTTTGTTTGCTGTTATATTGCTATCTATACGGCTTATATCTGTAAGCCCATCACTCCAGTTTACAAAATGATAGTCGGTATTTGGTACTGCCGTTACCTCAGTCCCACTTAAGCCATGGTTGACTGTTTGGCTGGTGCTCCCCGTGAGCGTGCCATTCTCCCCAGCTGAATAAGCTAACGAATATTGATTGATAGAAAAGTTTGCAGTAAAGCTTTTGTTTGCTGTTATATTGGTATCTATACGGCTTATATCTGTAAGCCCATCACTCCAGTCTACAAAGTGATACCCGAGAATGGGAACTGCCGTTACTTGTGTCCCGTTGGAACCATGACTAATTGCCTGGCTGGTACTTCCTGTTATACTACCATTCGCTCCTGCTATATAATCTAATGTATATTGATTTATGACAAAATTTGCTGTTACATTGATGTTTCCTGTTACGTTAATATCTGTTCTGTTAGCTTCATTACTACTGTCGCT
>JADQBM010000016.1 GCA_016278615.1 Clostridia bacterium
AATCTATAGGTATATGTCAAGGAAATGCCTTGAGTTTTAATTGTTAATATATGGGAGTTAATCAGAGATAGCATGACCCAACTTCTTATGTATTTCCGTAAAACGCACAATGCCTATGAGTTGATTGTCTTAAGATACGACACGCTTTATTAGAATAAAAAAACCAGTCAACAACATAAACTTGTTAAAACTGGTTTTCACACTGTGTGCATAATAATTTCTACAGATTATTATACGGAAGTATTTGTAAATTCGCAAGAAAATATGAAATCTGTGACCGCGAGATGAGCCACATTACCTTATCTCAATCCTTTTAAAATACAATCAATCATTTGAGTGCTTGGCCCTGCTTTCAGTCCACCATCTATATAGATATCTTCTCCCGTTATGTATTGACAATCATCCGATGCTAAAAAATGAAAGAGTGCAGCTGCTTCCTCCACCTTACACATGCGTCCAAGGGGCGTAGTTATGCCCATAACCTTCAATTCTGTCTCACAACCTTCTGCATAGGCCATAGGTGTGTCCATTGTATTGGGGCAAATACAATTAACCCTTATATTCCTCGAAGCTAATTCAATAGCAGATGCCTTTGTTAGTCCTACAACTGCAGATTTTGAAGAAATGTAGGCGCCATAACCTGCATAATCCCCATTGGCTGAATTTGAAGCCGTATTAATAATCGTTCCTCCATCTCTCATATATTTGGGTGCATATTTTAAGCCATGGACAACTCCAAATACATTGATGCCATAAAGCCTTTCGTAATCTTTGATATTTGTATCCGTAATAAGCTGTTCCGGCAATATGATTCCTGCATTGTTAATGACAATGTCTATGAAACCATACGATTCATACGTTTCTTTCATTAGATTGGCAACATCCTCTTCTTTTGAAACATCCGTTTTTATATATATACAGCCCAACTCTTTTGCAAGTTCATTTTTATCTGAAATATCCGCTAATACAACTTTTGCTCCTGCCTTAAGAAAATCTTTTAACCGTAGCCAATCCTAATCCAGAACCGCCACCTGTCACAACCGCCACTTTATTTTCTAAAGAAAAAAAAGTATCCATAAGTATTCCTTCCTTAAATAATCGTTATTAATAGTACAGTTCCTTGGGACCTTTATATTCTTGCAAAACATTTCCGCCATCTACAACAAAGTTTTGCCCTGTAATATAAGAGGCCTGCTCTGAACAAAGAAAAGCAATCATGTGTCCAACCTCTTCAGGTTTTGCGCTTCTACCAATGGGTGTGTTTTGTCCGGCTATTGCTTCCTCTTTGGTTTGAGAGCCTGAAGCAATCCATCCAGGCAAAACATTGTTAATCATAATATTATTTTTTGCAACTTCTATAGCAATGCCGCGGCTCATTCCGATGACACCCGCCTTTGCAGCACTGTATGCAGATGTACCCGGACTGCTAACAATTGGGCCTGTTACAGATGAAACATTTACAATTCTACCATAATTGTTCTCTATCATATGTTTTAATACAGCTCGTGTTACGTTATAGCATATGGTGAGATTTCTACCAATAGAGAAATCCCATTCCTCATCGCTCATTTTATTAAAATTAGAAAAATCTTCGGGTATCCCAACTTGGGTCATTCCCGCGTTATTGACTAAGATATCAATTGTATGAAATTCTTCAATAATAGCACTTATTAGGTTTCTTACTTGCTCGCGGTCCATAAGATCTGCAATATAGCCCTTTGCTTCAATTCCCAAAGTCTTTAATTCCTCTGCTCGATCAAAAATACGATCCGTCGTTGCAACCAATAATACTTTTGCCCCTTGCAATCCCACAATCTTTGCAGCTGCAAAGCCTATTCCATTAGGGCTCCCCGCTCCTGTAACCAAACAAACCTTATTATCATGACAAATCTGTACATTCATGTTAATCACTCCTATTCAAAATAATACAAAATAAGATCCCTGTCTTAATTGTCTTCCTTACTTAATACATAGCCATAGGCTTTAGAACAATTGTTTTCTTTTTCAAAATATACACCTTGGATTTCAGGAGCAAACCCAGGAAATCGATTGATTCCTTCTTCTAAAATAAGAAAGTATTTTTGTGCCACTTCATTCCATATTTCTCCTGGGACAACGCAAAAGATTCCTGGAGGATATGGCAAGGCCCCTTCTAATGCTACTTCGCCTACGATATCATCTAATTTAACCAGCTTGGCATTGTTTCTTACCAATTCCCAATTTGCCTCATATGACGTCATGGCTCGTTCAGGAAAAAACTCCGCTCTGAATAATTTCTTTTGATATATTTTTGCATTGTGCTCCTTATAAAAATCATGCATTTCTTGACAAAGCTGTCTAATGGTATAGCCTCGATAACGATCAATATAAGTATTGTAAAGGTTTGGCAACACTTCACTTAATGGCATATCTTCCTTAACAAGTTGTTCAAACTTAACCAATTGTAACACAAGGAGGTTCATTTTTACCAGGGTTTCTGCAGGCGTTAATAAAAATAATATGGCATTTAAGTCGTTTTTCTCTGGTATGATTCTATTTTCTCTTAAGTAGTTGGCAAGAATGGTAGCAGGAATACCGAAATCTTCATATTCACCACTTTCTACATCAATCCCCGGTGTTGTCAACATGAACTTGTTAGGATCAACGAAGTACTGATCTTTATCATATCCTTCAAATGAATGCCATTTTTCACCAGGATGAAATTTAAAAAACTCAATATCCCTGGCGATTTCATCTGTATCAAATTCCTCCCACTTCTTTCCCTTTACCGTTAAAGGAATAAAGGGTTTGACAAGGGTGCATTCTTTCAGAACCGCTTTTCGAGCATCAATTCCCAACTTAATACAGTCGTCCCATAAACGTCTTCCCGCTTCCCCGTCTTGCATCCTCGCATTCACATCTAATGCCGCATATATTGGATAAAAGGGACTTGTACTCAAATGTAAGCGATACGCATTATTAAAACGTTTATGATTCACATACCTTTTTTGACCCTTAATGTGTTTGTCTTTTTTATGAATTTGTGATGCTTGGGAAAAACCAGCCTGTTGTTTGTGAACCGATTGCGTTACAAATATTCCAGGGTCTTCTTCATTTAAATCTAAGAGCATGGGAGAACACTCACTCATCATGGGGATAAATTGTTCATATCCCACCCATGCGGAATCAAATAAAATGTAATCGCAAAGATGACCAATTTTGTCAACGACTTGTCGCGCATTATAAACGGTTCCATCATAAGTTCCCAGCTGAATAACAGCCAATCTAAAGGGTCTTTTAGCCTGAGCCTTTTCCGGGTTTACTTCCACTGCTAATTTCCTTAAATATTTTTCATCAAAGCAATGGGCATCTATCCCACCAATGAATCCAAATGGATTACGGGCTGTTTCTAAATATACAGGATTTCCTGCTGATTGAACCAAAACAGAATTGTAGACAGATTTATGATTGTTTCTATCAAACAAGACCAGATCTCCTGGAGCAACAGTGGCATTGATGGCGATGGCATTTGCCGTGCTTGTTCCATTCATTATAAAATAAGTCTTGTCGGCATTAAATACTCTAGCAGCATTTATTTCTGCATCCACTGCCGGGCCTTCATGTATTAATAAATCTCCTAATGCAACATCTGCATTACAAATGTCGGACCGAAAAAGATTTTCGCCATAAAACTCATAAAGGTATCGGCCAGCAGGATGTTTTTTGAAATATTGCCCCCCTTGATGTCCAGGACAATCAAATTGCAAATTTTTCAATTCAACATAATTATCTAATGTTTTAAAAAACGGCGGCAACATCTTATCTTCATATTCACATGCCGCAGTCTCAATGGCTTTGCTGTTAGCGATTAAGTGACTTTCATTATCATCCAATATTTCACACGCTCTGCTTAACCCTTCATTGTCCATCTTGTTCTTGTCTTTTGAAATAATAAAAACTGGAATCCCAAATTTCGTATGATCTACATCCTCCATATAATGGATATGTGAATCCGTTAATACAACCGCGGCGATATCCGTATAATCCGTATCGTCAACTAAGACCATCCCTCTATAAGTTGAAAAATACGCCTTAGCGTCTGTGTTATAAGCTATTTTTAAAGATTTCATTATTTCTCCCTTCTCTCTTTGCATTGTCTCTTTATTCAGGGACTGCTGAATTCATTCTTACATAGAGTAGCAAAGTTCATGCCACGGGTTAAGAGTGCCCTTTTTCCATAATTATATGAGCAATAGCGTCCATTTTCCTCTTAACATTAGCCTTTCCCAATTGTTTTGAACCAAATAGGAATCAAGTATTTTTTGGCTATGAACCTAAGTATTAAGAGAAGAATAAACATATCTTATGAAAGAATTAAAAAGAGACTATATCAATAGAATAGTCCCTTCTACTTTTTTTGCCTTTTCGTAACCCTCGGTCATTAATTGTGAAGTTTCATATCTCCCAATTTGATCCAGCCTTTTTTTCTCATGAACTCAGAAATAAGCAAAGTGAGTATTGCAGGTAAAATGAAATGTAACAATACAATTCCCGGTATCCCTTCATTGCCCATGACTGCATATGTTCTCAGCTGTCCTACAAATCCAGCTGTACCCATCCCTGCACCTAAATAGTCGCTTTCCATTTTAAAAATCACCGTTCCAATGGGTCCTAAAATTGCGGAAACAATAATCGGTGGAATCCATATTCTTGGATTTTTGATGATGTTGGGTACTTGCAACATGGATGTCCCAACCCCTTGAGCAATCAATCCTCCCACCTTGTTTTCTCTATAGCTCATAACGGCAAACCCGATCATTTGCGTA
>JADQBM010000095.1 GCA_016278615.1 Clostridia bacterium
TTGAAGCCCTAGCTCAAATCTTTGATTTGATGTGCAGGTCTCATACCGAAACTCTCCAATCTTTGATTGGCAAGAGTTTTTCAGTTATCTCTTATCTTTTATCTCTTCTAAGTTATCTCTTATCTTTATTTCTTACTGATACTCCGCATTATAGGTATCGGCCAGTTCATTGACAGTATCTAATATCTCTTGCCCCTTTATGCCACTTTCGTTCATGTTAGCGACGTAATCATCTAATATGGGTTTCAGTATCTCTTTCCATTTATCCTGTTCTTCCTGAGAAAGAGTCATAACCTGCATACCCTGTTCCTCTTTTGCCCAAGCCAATGCGTCTTCGTTTTGCATATCCCACAAGCCCATTCCAACCTGCTCGAAATACTGTTGATTTACTGATAATATGGCTTCTTGATCTTCCGGATCTATAGCGTTCCATTTATCCAGATTTATGTTAATAAAAAATAAAGTATTATATAAAAACGGTGTCAACGTCAAATTCTCAGTTACTTCTGCCTGCCTCCAGCCTTTTAAAACCTCTATAGGACCAAGATTCCCTTGGACAACACCTTTAGAAAGGGCTTCGTAAGCTTCCGACTGTGGCATTGCAACTGGTGTAGCCCCTAACATTTCCAAACTCTTCGCACTGAGTCCAGTTGCTCGTAGTTCAAGTCCCTGAATGTCTTCCAGGTTATTAATAGGTTCTTTTGTATACAAATCACCCGGGCCTGTTGCAATAACCATCATCAGTTTTGTATCTTGCACTTCTTCAGGATTTAATTTCTGAATACCCTCCCAAGCAACTCTACTTGCAACTTTTGAATTCAAATAAGTAATACCTGGAAGTTCAAAAACTTCAAGAACCGGAAATCTTCCTCTTGTATAGGAAAAACATGACAGACCCATATCTGCAATACCATCTGCAACGCCATCATAAATAGCATCTGCTTGTAGTAAAGTTTGACTGTCATAGCTTGTTATAATAACTCTGCCCTCTGTGGCTTCTTCTATAGCTTTCGCCCATGGCTGAATTAAATCTGTTTCAGCAGGATGGGTGCCGGGGAAAAAATGAGCCAATTTTAGTTCATGTTTGGGTTTAACAGGATCTTCACTTCCCTCTGTAGAAGCAGTATCATTAGAGCAACCACTTAAAACCAACAACACAGTTAGCGTAAGCAAGAATAGTGTCTTACAACTTCTTTTTAAATGCGGATTGTTATTTTTTCTTATTTTCATTTTTCTCTCCCTTTCATTCTCGTTTATCAAAATAAAAAAAACTCCCATATAGGAGTTGTCAAACAAAATAAGCACCTCATCCTTAAAGACAAAAGAATAGAGATTCAAAAGTTTACTTATTTTCTACTTAACTACATTCCTACGTTTTTTGGCCCAAGGCCCAATTATTAAATTTCTACAAAACTACACAAACAAAAAAATACTTTGTTCTATATCTATTATCTAATGATTACTCAAAAATGTCAACCAAAAAACCCAAAACGGCTTATCCCTATTGAAGTTCTTTATCAACAAAGATTTTGAAACATCTTCCCTCTCAACTCTTCTATCTTCTCTCTTATCTTTTATCTATCTTTCATTATATGGGATTAATCCCTAAACCAATCACTTCATGCTCATATCCTTTGGTGGGCGCACCCATGGTTCCATATAAAACAACTGCTATCCACTCACCATCTTTTACTTCTTCAGGAATTCTCGGCCCTTTTACGATGCTATACACAAGTCCAACGGTTCTTAATACAGCGCCCAATCCAGCCTGACCCCTACAAATTGCAGAATATGCATCAAGAATTGAATGATAGATGGCATGCTCTTCTCTATATAAAGGTTTTATAATGTTTTCCTTTTTTGCTGCCGTTTCAATTGCAGCAAATATCTTAGCAGAATCCATAGATCCTACACTTCCTTTATAGACGATGTATCCTTCTTCCTGAGCTTTCTTTTGAATCTTCTTCAAATCATTATCCGAACCCAGTGCCATCAATGTAGCTATTTTGCCGATACTTAATGACTCTAACATGCATACCCCTCCTTCATCTCTATTGAATTCCTCATTCTTATTCTACATGATTTTTCTCAAAAAAACGCTATCCTTTAAAATAAATTTGTTATTTACTTACACTTAAACTTAAGCTTCCACTTCCACTTTTACTTGCTTCGGGCAGGCACAGGGACCAGCCCCTACCAATAGAATCTCTTGCCTTACGGACAACCGCAAGGGTCGTCCCTACATATCTCTAATCCTCTAACCTTAAAACGAAGATTTTGGAACAAAATCCTCTACAACTGTTATCTCTTATCTCTTATCTATCTTTCCTGTCACCTGTCATCTGTACTATTCGGGCAGGCACAAGGACCAGCCCCTACATACTTACACTTACACTTAACCTTCAGCTTCTATTTTTGCTTCCACTTTTACTTCCTTTATGCCTCTTCTATTCTCCTATTGACGGTTTTTATAATCTCAGAGTTGAGTTGTATTCCTTCAAGAACAAGATCTTCAATTTTTAATTGAGTCTCACGTTTTAGTTCTTCATCCACTATACTAGGTAGATTGATTTTAACATTAAGAACAGCACCTTCAAGCCCCGATTGTGCCATTAATGCACCCACCCCTACATCAGATACAGCATTCCTATTGCCATACTCTGCAATAACCAACTGGTGTTTAAGAACCAGAAGACATTTCTCAGCAACCGAAAGGGGCACATTCAACGCATAGACACTGGCACTTTGAAGCGCTTCCAGTCTTATGGATCTTTCTTCCTCCGTGGTTTTAGGTAATTTCATTGCCTCCATGAAGAGAAGAAAAGCTTTTGTATCTTCATCTACTAAGTGATCCAGTTCTATGTTTAACTTTTTCATGACTTCAAAGTCTTCTGCTACTTTGTTCTTTATGCTTTTATCAAGCAGCTCAAAAGACTTTTTCCCAATAGTAAGATTTATGACCATCATTGTCAAAGAAGTGGCCAATAGTCCCGAGAGTGCCGATGTGCTCCCGCCCCCTGGGGCAGGTTCTTTACTGGCAAGCACCTCACTAAATTCTCGTATGGTTTTATTCATCAATAAACTCATGATTAGTCTCCTTAAATTAAATTGCCGTTTTCTACGACTAATTTTCCATTCTTAATCACTTTATCAACATGGTTGATTCCAAAGTGATAAATAATATAGTCCAAGTTTGGTGCCTTAAATATAGCCAAATCTCCACTCTTTCCTATTTCTATACTGCCCAACTCTCTTGATCGATCAATGGCATAAGCCGCATGAATGGTCATACATCGAATGATTTCTTCCGGCAGTAGTCTCATGCCAAAACAAGCATGGGTCATAATTTCTTGAAGGTTTTCTGTGGGACAGCTTCCTGGGTTGTAGTCTGTCGCTATAGCTACCCGAACACCTCTTTTTATCAATTTACGTGCATTGGCATACGCTCCCAACATGAGGTAAAAAGAAGTGCCAGGAAGAAGTACTGCAGTTACTTTTGCTTTGCTCATGGCATCAATGCCTTCCTCTGATATGGCCAACAAATGGTCTGCAGATACAGCCTGCATCTCAGACGCTAATTCCGCTCCCTTTAAGGGAACAATTTCATCTGCATGTATTTTGAGTTTGTATCCCAGCTTCTTAGCCGCCTTCATCAATATCTTTGACTGCTCCGGCGAAAAAACACCTTCTTCACAAAACACATCCATAAACTCTGCCAACTTGTTTTCCGCTATATATGGCATGACTTCATTTATCATAAACGTCATGTATCCTTCTGTGTTTCCTTTATAGGCCTCAGGTATTGCATGGGCTCCTAAATAAGTATTCACAATATCCACGGCATGCACCTGATTTAACTCCGAAGCAGCTTCTAAACACTTGACTTCTGTTTCAAAGTCAAGCCCATAGCCACTTTTGGCTTCGATGGTTGTGGTGCCATGAACCAACATTTGATCTAAACGGACCTTTCCTTGAGCTTTCAACTCATCTTTTGACGCTTTTCTCGTACTTGCGACCGTACTCAAAATACCGCCACCCATTTTTAATATTTCTAAATAGGATACCCCATTAAGCTTCAGGGCCAGTTCATTTTCCCTTGAACCACCATGTATTAAATGAGTATGTGCATCAATGAGTCCTGGCGTTATGGTTTTTCCTCTGGCATCAATAAAATCTGCATGATCATAATATTCCTTCGGTGCATCCCCTTTCCCAATGTCCTTTATTTTTCCATCCTCAATAAAAACATATCCATCTAATATATCTGAATTCTCGTTGCAAGTCACAATACAATCCGACCTAACAATTAAATTACCCATTATCCTTCTTCACCCCATCCTAATTAAAAATCATCGCAGAAGAGATTGAGTGTTAAGTTTGAATAGACTCCTTCGGAGTAGTTTAAGTTTAAACTGAAGATTTTGTGAAACACAATGACCTAACAAGTGGAACTCTCCAATCTTAGATTGGTTAGAGTTGCCATTCTCAACCAGAAAGAAATCTTTGATTTCGTTTTCGAGACTGAGTCATCTTTGATTGGGTCGTAGGTCAGGTGTCGCGAAGTCTAAATCTTTGATTTAGTT
>JADQBM010000035.1 GCA_016278615.1 Clostridia bacterium
CCAAAGTATCCGGCATAAACCGTTCATCCTTTATATGATCTACAGCTAATCCGACTATATTTTGTAATTCTCCTTTAATAGATGTCACCGTGGGTGAAGCCGTAATGGATTTGAAAAGTATATATGTTTCATCAACACTAATCTTTTTATTGATTTGTTTTTTCAACATGCTCTCCATCGCTTTATTTCTATTGAGTTTAAATACAATTTCTCCTCTTTCTGTTTTGTTCCCTTGTGTTAAATCAAAATAGCATTTCAATTTCTTTTCAAAAAAGTAGGGCGTGTCAAAAGAAGTCTTCCACTTCATCTGTGTTTTTTCTTCGTTCATTTCACCATGACCGCTATTCATATAGTGGCTTCCAATAAGCCCTTTTATCTCATGATTCATATGGATATCCATTTGGTCCACATTTCCCGAAGGATCTTTAATGGTATAAAAAGTTAAAAGCTGATTGTCATCTAACATGATGCCGTCCAAAGTAACTGTTGCCCCATTTTCAAAAGTATAACTTTTTCCAATCATCTGTCCTTTTCCCAATTCATTTAATTCTTTCAAAGTGCCATTCATTACATTATCATATCCCACTAAATTCTTGTAATAATAGGCAAGGGTATCTACATGATAACCTGTTAATAAAACAGCCAGCATGAAGACCGCTACTCTTACTTGCCATTTTTTATTAAATGAAGCTTTCGGTTTGCTTTTGTTAAGGGCATGGGATAACCTTCCCTCTAAATCTGAAGGTATATTTAAATGTTCTATTTCTGATTTCTTTTTATTTAGCATTTCTTCAGTTTTACTCATGGTCATCATCACCTAAGCTTTCTTTTAATTTTTTTAAGCCTATAGACACCCTTGACTTCACTGTCCCTATGGGAACTTTCATGATATGGGCGATGGTTTCATAGTCCAAATCTAAATAGTAACGTAATTTTATGGCTTCTTGCTGTTTTTCGTTGAGTTGAAGTAAATAGTCATCTATTGCAAATTGTAGATCTATATGTTGAATATCCTGAGGAAAAACCTGTTCTTGAGCTATTGCATCCATATAAACGATCTTTTTCTTATTTTTTAGAGTTCTTTTACAACAATTCGCCAAAATGGTTTTACTCCAAGAGTAAAAAGCGGCTTCTTTTTTTAAATGATTTATTTTTTCATAGAGTATTACGATCATATCCTCAAGAGCATCCATGGCATCTTCACTATTTTTCATATAGACATAAGCCAGCTTATAATACCCTTCTTTTTCTGCCATGATGAGAGTTACTAATGCGTCTTTATCTCCATGTTTTGCTTTCTTCACCAATATTTCAGTCTCCAAGCTCACACCTCTTTTCATATATAAGAGTATTTCATTGTTAAAAAAGTTCATTTTATTTAATATATAAATTGTTTTTTCGAAAACGGAAAGAATCCCCTTCAATAATCTATATACTTTTCAAACAAGTCAAGTATAATTAGAATAGAATAATTTTGAATTTTACTTATTTGTTGACTCGTTTGTGTAGGATTGTTTTTTGTAAAGGGAGGATTATGAATTGTTTGGTTTTGAAATAACATACCCACTTTTATGGATTGCTTTGGCTGTGACCTTTGCAATAATTGAAGCATTTACTCTGGGCCTCACTACAATATGGTTTGCCGCTGGATCATTGATTGCTATGATCGGCGCATTAGTAGGCATATCCCCTACATGGCAGATTCTTGTTTTTCTTGTTTCATCATCTATTCTAATCTATTTTACAAGACCCTTTGCCGTTAATTTATTAAAGATAGGAAAGCAAAAAACAAATGCTCAATCCCTATTAGGAGAAACGGGAATGGTTATAGAGGAAATAAGACCCTTCCAGACTGGTCTTGTTAAAGTATCCGGGCAGATTTGGACAGCAAAAAGCAAAGACGATACCATTATTGAAAAAAACAAGAAGGTTAAAATTTCCCATATAGAAGGCGTAAAGCTCATGGTAGAAGAACTCAAGGAAGCTTAAATAATAATTTAGGAGGATACAAGCATGACAATACCCATTTTATTAATTTTTATTTTAATTATTTTAATCATAACCAATATTAGAATTGTCCCACAGGCCGAATCTTCTGTTATCGAAAGACTCGGTGCCTATCATATGACTTGGGAGGTAGGGATACATTTCAAAGTCCCTCTTATAGACAAAATTTCAAAAAAAGTTTCTTTAAAAGAACGTGTCGTGGATTTCCCTCCTCAACCGGTTATTACAAAAGATAATGTTACAATGCAAATTGACACTGTCATTTATTATCAGATTACGGACGCTAAGCTTTATGCTTATGGTGTGGATAACCCAATATCGGCTATTGAGAATCTCACTGCAACTACCCTTCGTAATATCATTGGGGATCTTGAATTAGATGAAACATTAACCAGTAGAGATATCATCAATACAAAGATGCGAAGTATATTAGATGAAGCCACCGACCCATGGGGTATAAAGATCAATCGAGTAGAAGTTAAAAACATCATTCCTCCAATAGATATTCAGCAGGCTATGGAAAAACAAATGCGTGCTGAAAGAGAAAGACGGGAAACCATGCTGAGAGCAGAAGGTGAAAAAAGATCTGCTATCCTCATTGCAGAAGGACAAAAAGAATCAACTATTCTAAGAGCTGAAGCACAAAAGGAAGCAGCGATTCGAGAAGCAGAAGGACAATCTGAAGCCATTTTAAAAGTCCAGAATGCCACTGCAGAAGGTTTGAAAATGCTTAAGGCAGCTGCCCCAGATCAAGCGGTTATTGCTTTAAAAAGCTTAGAAACATTTGCAAAGGTTGCAGATGGCAAAGCAACTAAAATCATCATTCCTTCGGAAATTCAGGCATTAGCAGGGTTGGCCACATCCATCTCAGAGATACTAAAGACAGAAGAGCTCCCTCAGGAAAAAAGCCCAGAATAATAATAAATATAAAGAAGGATAAAACAGGCAACTTCCTGTATTATCCTTCTTTTATTGTTATTACAAAAATTAAATAGGGTTATTCAGAGCATTTTCAATTGCCTTTAATATCACATGACTGCTACTTGTTGCCCCTGAAACAGCATCTACCATTAAAGACTGTTCTTGAATTACGGTCTCAACAATTACTTCTGCAGCAGCACCCTGTCCGTTCTCATGTTCTAACAATTGGATATCTGTAACTTGCCCATTTTCAACGGTTACACGGACTTTAGCTGACACTAATTTTGCATCAAATCCTCCTGTATAGGCACCATCCTCTATGTTCTCTATCTGGATATCTCTTATTTCCATTGAGGATATAATACTCTCATAGCTTTTATAGTCAGAATAGTATTTAACCCCCATTACCAAAAAAATACAGACTATAATAATCCCTACCCATAAAACTTTCTTTTTCAATTACGCCTCTCCCCCTTCACTCTATTCCACCAAAATATTATTCAGCACCTTAATAAATGTCTCCATCTCGATGTCTGTGCCAATGGTTACCCTTAAGAAATTATTAATCCTTGGTTTATTGAAATATCTGACTAAAATACCTCTTTCTCTAAGCTTTTGAAAAAGGATTTGTGCTTCAAAAGCTTTATGAGAAATAAAGATAAAATTTGCTTTAGAATCTATGATTTCAAAATTTAATGCCTTCAAGGCTTCCATGGTTTTATCTCTTGTCTCAATGATTCTTTTTCGGGTTTCCTCAAAATAAGTGCTGTCCTTCAAAGCTTCTGACGCGCCAGCTAAGGCGATCCGATCTATGGTGTAAGAGTTAAAGGAGTTTTTGACTCTGTTGAGCCCATCCATCAGTTCTTCACTACCAAAAGCAAATCCAATTCTCAATCCAGCTAAAGAACGAGATTTAGATAAGGTATGAATCACCAGCAAATTGGGATATTTGTTAATCAACGAAATACAGGACTCCCCTCCAAAATCAATATAGGCTTCGTCCACTATCACAACGCTATCTTTGTTGCTTTTAATAATATCCTCTATCTTTTCTATGTCTAAATATCTTGAAGTGGGCGCATTGGGATTAGGGATAACAATACCGCCATTCTTTTTATAATAATCTTCTTTAATTATTTCAAAATTTTCATTTAAGGGTACTGCTTCATATGCCACACCATAAAGGTTGGCATATACAGGATAAAAGCTATAGGTGATATCGGGAAACAAAATCTTTTTTCCCGCAAAAAAAGCTCCAAAACAAAAAGCCAACACCTCATCTGACCCATTTCCCACAAAAACCTGTTTTTTATCCAATCCATAGCATTCAGCTACCGTCTGCCTCAAATCATCACACTCAGGGTCCGGATACAATCTTAAATCACTATTCGCTGCATCCCGTATGGCCTTGATCACTCTTGGAGAAGGAGGATAAGGGTTTTCATTGGTGTTTAATTTTATGTACTTTTTGTCCTTTGGCTGTTCTCCTGGAACATAAGGTTTTAAACCTTTTGCTAAATCTGAAAAAAATTTACTCATTTCATCACCGCTCTTTATATATTCATTTCTTGATTATAACCATTTATCGAATTTATTTCAAGGGACAGTTGGGGCAGTTTGAAGTGACCCCATCTGTCCCCTCTTCTTTGATTAACTCTCATCTATTCATCTTTCATTTACTTTCCACTACCTCTGATCCCCTACACCTACTAATAATGGTTTCGTTAGTTCTCCTCGGAGGCTTTCTTCTACCAAGCATTTTATTTTCTTTACATCGTAGTTTTTACTGAATAAATAGTACAATTTGGCCAGTGCTGCTTCTGTTGTCATGTCATATCCACTTACTGCACCGGCTTCAACCAGCATACTACTGGTTTCATAGACACCAATATGAGCCTCGCCCTCAAGGCACTGTGTACACACGATAATGACCACTCCTCTGTCAGAAGCCTCTTTTAAAACTCTGCCTAATCTTTCGTCCTGTGTGGGAATATTACCTACTCCAAAGGCTTCAATGATGATGCCCTTCAATGGTGGCTTAAGTATATTTTCTAGAACATCCGTCTGCATCCCAGGAATGATTTTTACAACAGCAATGGGGAAATCTCCAAATTCCAGAACATTCAGTCCTTTATTGGTATTATGTATGATCCTATGATAGTATACTTCAATATCGACTCCAGCTTTAGCTAATAAAGGAAAATTAGGTGACTTGAAAGCATCTAAGGAGTCGGAACTGGTTTTGATTGTCCGACAGCCTCGGAATAGCTTTCCATTAAAATATAAGCAGACCTCCGGAACGTCATACCCTGAAGCTATTTGAAGTGCTGTAATGATGTTTTCTCTGGCATCATTTCGGACTTCCCAAAGTGGTATTTGAGATCCTGTTACCACAACAGGCTTCCCTAATCCTTCAAGCATAAAGGCCAGGGCCGACGCTGTATAAGCCATAGTATCTGTACCATGCAATACAACAAATCCATCATATTTATGATAATTTTTTTCTATATCCTTGGCAATCTTTTTCCATTCCTGTTGCGAAACATTGGATGAATCCAATAAAGTTTCATATTCATTAATAACATATTCCGGCATAATGTCTGCTTTTAATTCCGAAATGGCATCCAGTTCTTTATACATATACCCCTTATAAGGTGCGTAACCTTTATCCGTTTTTACCATCCCGATGGTCCCACCTGTATATATGATATATACTTTCTTTTTCATAATCTCTCTCCTAAGATTTTTCATTTTTGTTTCATTATATAGTATTCACAAACTTCTATAAATCATTAAAATACTATTTGAATCTTTCTTTAAGTCTTATGTGTTATCTAACAAGTTAGCAAAACGGATGGCACAGGACCCATCCCTACAATTAAAAGAAAGATTTTGCAGAAATGAAATGCCGCAAAATCTATCCTCAACTCTTATCTATTATCTTTTATCTATTATCTTTTATCTATTATCTTTTATCTGTCACCTACAACTATACTTCAACCGTCCATCCAAATGCATCGTCAATCTTACCTGTTTGGATTCCTGTAATGGTATCATAAACTCTCTGTGAGACCTCACCAATTTCATTGTTATTAATGGTGATTATACGCTCCTTCCAACAGAGCTCCCCAACAGGAGAGATAACTGCAGCTGTACCTGTCGCAAATACTTCTTCTAACTTTGCTGCTTCATGTGCCTCATAAACTTCTTGAATGGTAAACCTTTTTTCTGTTATTTTAATGCCCCAATGTTTAAGCAAGTGAATAACAGAATTTCTTGTAATTCCTGGTAGAATAGAACCCGTTAGGGGGGATGTGATGACCTCCCCATCTATTTTAAAGAAAGCATTAGATGTTCCAATTTCTTCTACATATTTTCTTTCTACACCATCCAACCATAGGACTTGATTATAGCCTTTCTCATTTGCTTTCACTTGGGCTTTCAAACTTGCAGCGTAGTTTCCACCTACTTTTGCAAATCCAGTCCCTCCTGAAACAGCTCTTACATACTCATCCTCAACAAATATTTTTGTTGGGCTGAGACCTCCTTTGTAGTAAGCTCCCACAGGAGAAAGAATAATATAGAACTTATAAGTCTTTGAAGGACGAACCCCCAAGTATGGATCCGTTGCAATTATGAAAGGCCGAATATAAAGAGAGGTTCCTTCCGCTTCGGGTATCCAATCCTGTTCTACTTTCACTATTTTTTTTATGGCCTCTACCATTAATGAAGTGTCCATTTGTGGCATACACATTCTCTCATTGGTTGCATTTGTTCTTTCGGCATTTTTTTCAGGCCTAAATAATAAAATCCGTCCATCTACTGCTTTATAGGCTTTCAAACCTTCGAACATCTCCTGCCCATAATGCAATACCATTGCAGATGGCTCTAAATGAATAGGCCCATAAGGTATAACTTTTCCGTCATGCCATCCTTTATCTGTATCATAGGTCATTTCAAACATATGATCCGTAAATAATGTACCAAATTCAAGATGCTCCTGGTCGGGTTTCTTTTTCGGGTTTGTTGTTTTGTTTACAGGGAAATGATATTCCAACAAAAAGCCCTCCTTTCATAACCTACTTCCTAGTACATCGTTCTCTAAATACCTACGCATTCCTATGGTCTGTTTTCCGATTATACTGCGTCAAAGAAACTTGACGTAGAGCCTACTACGCCTGCATTTCTTTTTCTTGCCTAATCAAAAAACAACCTCATAGTAGTACCCAGTTATTTAGAGAACGATGTACTAGTTATTTTAATTATAACGGTTTTGAAGTATTAGTAAAGAACCAAAGGGATATTTTTTAGTTTTGAAGAACTTCTCCTTTTTTTAATGCTTCCTTATTTACTGGAATCAACTTAGCTTTTTCCCCTTGGAACATCTTCTCCAATACTTTCTCAACCGTTTCTATCCTCACTACACCGGTTTCTTTTATAATTGCTCCCAGCATGACCATATTTGCTATCTTGCTGTTTTGTAGCTGCATTGCAATATCATTAGCTGAAATATAATAATCTTTTATATTCTTTCTGTCGGGTTTTATGTTAATAAGCGAAGCATTTATAAATATTGAACCACCATCTTCGAGGGAATCCTGGAATTTGGTTAATGATGGCAGATTCATTGCAACCACTGAAGTTGCTTTGGAAACAATGGGAGAACTTATGGGTTTATCTGATATGATGACATGACAATTAGCTGTCCCACCACGCATCTCAGGTCCATAGGAAGGGAGCCATGTTACTTCTTTCCCTTCAAGCATACCTGCATAAGCCAATATCATACCCATTGACATGACCCCTTGCCCACCAAAACCTGAAATAATAAATCTATGATCAGCCATTGTTTGCACCTCCCTCTGGCGTTTTATAAACCCCTAATTTATAATATGGCATGAGATTCTCTTCTAACCATTTTAAAGAATCTTCTGGTGTTAACCCCCAATTTGTTGGACATGTGGATAATACTTCAATCATACTAAAACCTTTTCCATCTCTTTGAATCTCAAATGCCTTCTTAATGGCCTTCTTTGCTTTTCTTATATTTGCCGGTGTATTAACTGCAACTCTTTCGATATAGGCACTACCTGGAATGGTTGCCATCATCTCAGAAACCAGAATTGGTTTCCCTGCATGGGCTTCATCTCTCCCATAAGGGGCAGTTGTAGCCTTCTGGCCTATTAGTGTTGTGGGTGCCATTTGTCCACCTGTCATTCCATATATGGCATTGTTCACAAAAATAGTCGTAATTTTTTCACCCCTGTGGGCAGCTTGAACAATCTCACCTGTTCCAATTGCTGCTAAATCTCCATCTCCCTGATATGTGAATACCAAGGAATCGGGATGAACACGCTTGACACCAGTGGCCACAGCAGGTGCTCTACCGTGGGCAGCTTCATAGCTGTCACAATTAAAATACTCATAAGCAAACACCGCACATCCTACTGGGGCAACCCCAACAGCCTTTCCCAACATGCCTAATTCCTCAATAGCCTCCATTGTGATTCTATGAATAATCCCATGGGTACAACCAGGGCAATAGTGAAATGGTTTAGCCGTTAATCCTTTCGTCTTTTCAAAGATAGTCTTCATTTTTTCTCACCCCCTAAGATGTTCTTGATTTTCTCAGCAATCATTTCAGGAGAAGGAACACTTCCCCCAGGACTTCCTAAAAAGTGAATAGGGAAGCGCCCGTTATTACCAATCTTGACATCATCAATCATTTGTCCTGTGCTCATCTCTACTGTTAGGATTCCTTTCGTACTTTTAGGTATTTCATCAAAAGCTTTATATGGATAGGGCCATAATGTCTTGGGTCGAATTAACCCCACATTCAAACCTTCCTTTTTCATATCCATAATGGCACTTTTAACAATCCGTGAAGTTGTGCCATAAGCGACTACAACAAACTCTGCGTCCTTCATCTGATACATTTCATATTGGACTTCATTCTCTTCAATGAGCTTGTGCTTCGCGTCCAATTTCCAATTATGCTTCTCTAAATCTTCATGAACGATATATAAAGAGTTAATGGAATTGGGTTCTCTTTCTTCATTTGTTCCTGTTGCCGCCCACTCTTTAGAGGGTAAAGAACGACCTGTTCTTTCTTTAAATTCAATGGGTTCCATCATTTGACCAATCATACCATCCGCAGATATGATAACAGGTATTCTATACTGATCCGCAACATCAAAGGCATCCATGGTCATATCAATAACTTCTTGAAGGTTGGCAGGTGCATATACAGGGGTACGATAATCGCCGTTTCCTCCACCTCGTGTATTTTGAAAATAATCTGATTGAGAGGGCTGAATACCACCGAGTCCCGGGCCCCCTCTTGACACATTAATAATGACACAAGGTAACTCACAAGATGCAATATATGAAATGCCTTCCTGCTTTAACGCAATTCCAGGTGATGAAGATGAAGTCATTACTCTTACACCTGCACCTGAAGCACCATATACCATATTAATGGCTGCAATTTCACTTTCCGCCTGTAAAAAACATCCTCCTATCTTAGGAAGTTCACGAGACATATATTCAGGTATTTCATTTTGCGGTGTTATGGGATAACCAAAAAAATATTTACAGCCTGCTTTTATAGCCGCAGCGCCAAAGGCTTCGTTTCCTTTCATTAAAACCTTAGCCAAAACAAATCACTCCTTTGCTTAGTTTAATTAATAATGAATAATTATGGTGAATTTTGTAAACAAAATCATCCTTGAGTCTTGAAGTCCTAGCAGTAATCGTTGATTACGTCGCAGGTCTCATACAAGTGGAACTTTCTAATCTATGATTAGTTAAAGTTGCCATTCGCTCCGTGGAAACTCTCCAATCTTCGATTGGTTAAGAGTTTTTCAGTTGAAGCCCTAGTCAGAATCTCTGATTCTGCCACAGGTCTCATACTGGAATTCTAAAATCTCTGATTTAAATAGAATTCTTCAGTTAAATCCTAAATTCTAGTCTTTTTTAGCTTCTCTATACACGGTTATAACAACATCGGGGCACATGATTGCACAATTTGCGCATCCAGTACATTTATCGGGTTCCGAAACATGCGCAGGATGGTAACCCCTTGAGTTAATCTTCTTTTCATTCATTTCAACTATTTTTACAGGGCATGCCGTCACACACAACCCACATCCTTTGCATTGATCTTCATTAAAAGTAATTTTTCCTTTCGCCACGTCTATACCTCCCTTTTATTATAATTAAGAATTAAGAATGAATAATTAAGAATTGATGTGGAGATTTTTCCATAAGAAAAATCTCTTCCTTAACTCTTATCTCTTATCTCTTATCTCTCATCTTACAATTTGTATTTAAGCGTATTCCTTTACTTTTTCTTGCCCTCTCAAGACTCTCAACCCGCCTTCTGCTAAGGCTTTCATCTCTTCTTCTCCAGGGATGACAATAATTTTTGCAAGAAATTGGATTCGTCTTTGTATCCATTGAATAAATTTTTCATCGTATGCCAGGCCTCCTGTCAATATAATGGCATCAACATCTCCCTCAAGAACCACTGCACAGCTTCCTATTTCTTTAGCTACATTGTAGGCCATGGCTTCGTACACTAAAGCGGCATACTCATTACCGGAATCAATCATTTTATTAACTTCTCTACCATCGTTGGTCCCTAAATAAGCCCTTAAGCCTGCTTTTCCAGCTAATTTGCTTTTGATTTCTTCTATAGACATTCCCCCATAAAAGCACATCTTTATCAATTCTCCGGATGGAACTGTTCCCGCTCGCTCTGGGGAAAAGGGTCCGTCCCCTAAAAGCCCGTTATTAACGTCAACGACTTTTCCTCTTTTATGAGCGCCTACTGTAATGCCTCCCCCCAAATGTGCAACAATCAGATTCACATCCTCATATGATTTACCCATGTCTTTTGCCACAAGCCTAGCAACTGCTTTTTGATTTAACGCATGAAATAGACTCTTTCTATTGATCTCAAGCACGCCTGTAAATCGTGCAATCTCTTCTAATTCATCTACTACAACAGGATCTACAATATAAGCTTCTACACCCGTTTCATCTGCAATCTTACTGGCAATAAGACCTCCTAAATTAGAAGCATGCTGCCCCTGAACACCGATTTTTAGATCTCCTACCATCTTTTCATTTACAGCATAGGTCCCGCTCTTAAGGGGACGCAAAAGCCCTCCTCTTGAGACAATAGCTGAAAAATCTTTCAATTTAAAACCCTCATTAATAAGGGTTTCTTCTATTACTTTTTTTCTAAATTCATACTGATCGCCAATACTCTCAAATCGAGCTGTTTCCTCAGAAGAATGTCGTAAAACTTTAAGAAAAATTTCTTTTTCATTTTCAAAAACAGCAATCTTTGTAGATGTTGAGCCTGGGTTAATTACAAGCATTTTATACATACTGATCCTCCTATTCAACGCTTTTTGATATCAATGTTGCCAATGCAATGGAATTGAGTTTTGTTTCTGCGGAATCTGCCCTGGATGTGAGAACAATAGGCGCCCTTGCACCCATAATCACCCCTGCACTTTTGTATCTTGCGAAATATACTAAAGATTTAAAGAATACATTACCAGTTTCAATATTAGGCACAATAATAATATCTGCTTTTCCTGCTACAGGATGTTTAATCCCTTTGTGATTTGCTGCTTCTTCCGAGACTGCATTATCCAATCCAAATGGACCTCCCACCATACAATCTTGAATTTCACCATCTGTATTCATTCCAACAAGTTTTTCAGCGTCAACTGTACAGGGCATCTTGGGGTCAACTTTCTCCTTTGCGCATACAATGGCTACTTTAGGACATGGAATTCCAGTGGCTCTTGCCACAGATACTGCATTTACAATGATATCTTTTTTCGCCTTTATATCTGGATTGATATTCATGCCTCCATCAGACATGAATATCAATCTTTTAAATTCTGTTGCTTCTGAAATGGCTACATGACTTAGAATTCGATCTGTTCTTAGTCCTATTTCTGCGTCCAACACTGCCTTAAGCAATATAGAAGTATCTACTAAGCCTTTCATAAGAATCTGAGCTTTTCCTTCAGATACAACTTTCACTGCCATTCTACATGCTTTAGCCATATCTCTTTCATCTATGAGTTCATACTTTTTTAAATCAATTTCCAAATCTTGAGCCAATTTCTCTATCTCTTGGACGTCTCCAAACAAAATAGCCTCCACAATCCCCCTTTTCCTTGCTTCTTCTACAGCAACAAGCACTTCTTCATCCTGTGCAACTGCTACTGAAATTTTAAGCTTTTTAGGTTGTTTCATAGCACTTTCAATTATTTTGTCAAAATTATTTAACATATCTACTCACCTTCTTTTTTATTCATTAATCTATATTTCTTTTAATTTGCAATGCTCATGCCAAAAAATAAAGCAGTTGAATTTTCAACGTTTATTAAAAATTCAACTACTATATTATATATTATCTGCATTATTTTGCAGTTTAGTCATTGCCTTTTATATGTTTTCTTATGAGGTAGTAAAGAGTTCTTTCTGATATGCCCATTTTTTTTGCAATAGTTGATCGCTTGAGGTCGAGTTTTAAAAAATCTTCTAAATATTTTTTTTCTGCAAGATTGATATACTCTGTGTAAGTTATCATTTGATTTATATGACTATTCAATTCTTTTACTTTTGGTATTTCAGTGTGTTTAATAGCTGTACCTCTCTCCTCTGTTGAAGGAAGGTGGTCTTCTTTCAGAACACTTTCCGTAGAAGCTATATTAATCATGGCTCTGCCTATATAATTTTCTAATTCTCTTACATTTCCGTACCACTGCATACCCATAATCTTCTCCATGGCATTGGGAGAAACACTTCTAACAAAACGACCGTATTCGTGATTGAATTTCTTAATAATACTATTTGTAAGGAGAGGAATATCATTTCTTCTATATCTTAATGGTGGAATAAATATTGGATATACATTTAAGCGATAATATAAATCTTCTCTAAAAGCATTTTCATTGATTTTTTTCTCAAGGTCAGTATTGGTTGCTGCAATAACTCGAACATCCACAACAATGGTCTCATTGCCTCCAACTGGCGTGATTTCTTTTTCATGTAAGGCACGGAGCAATTTTGCCTGAGTCCCTATATTCATTTCCCCAATTTCATCAAGAAACAGTGTTCCCCCATGAGCTCTCTCAAAAATCCCTTGTCTCCCTCCTTTTTTTGCCCCTGTAAAAGCACCTTCTACATAACCAAACAATTCGCTTTCAAGAATATTTTCAGACAATGCGGCACAATTCACTTTAACAAATGGTTTGTTTTTGCGGCTGCTTTCATTATGTATGGCATGGGCAAAAAGTTCTTTTCCAGTTCCACTCTCACCCCTTAAAAGCACAGTAGCCGGAGTTTTTGCAGCATTTTTAGACTTATTGACAGCACTTTTTATCTGAGGATCCTCCCCAATAATATCTCCAAAAACATATTTTGCTTCTTTTTTTCTAAGCATTTCTTTGGTTTCATCTAACTCATAAGTCAGCCGTTTAATCTCAGACAAGTCGTGAATAACGGCCACGCTTCCTCTTAATTCTTCATTTACAATAATGGGTGCAACATCTACAATAACCTCTTTTTTATTAGGACCAATTTTCATCTGTACATTTTTAATGGGTTTCTTAGTTTTTAATACTTTAAGATGATTGCTTTCTTCCCCTTCTGGAATATCTACGGTGCAAAGGTTTCCAATGAGTTGACTTTCTTCCATTTCTGACAGCCTCTCATAGGCAGGGTTCACAATGATGCCGATCCCTTTCTCATCTACTACTGAGATAGCATCTTGTGTTGATTGAAAAATGGCTCTTAATAGAATCTCCATCTCTTTCAATTTTGTATTCTCTGCAAGAAGTTCATCCAGCTCAGTAATATCCCTAAAAACTGCCACCGCGCCAATAATATTTTCTTGATTATCCTTAAGAGGCATTCTATTGGTAATAATGGTTATATCGTCTAATGGAAGTTTCTTGTTTAACTCTTCTTTTCCGGTCTGTATGATAACAGGTAATCTTGAGTTGGGTATTATGTCTAAAATATGTTTTCCCAACACTTGAACATTTTCTTTTCCAGTTAATTTTTTTGCTGCCTTATTAAAAAGTGTTATAATGCCCTGATTATTCACAGCAATCATGGCGTCATGAGTAGAATTCAATATGATTTCAAGATCTTTTCTCATAATTTTCTCCTATCCCCTGTACGGACAACCGCAAGGGTCGTCCCTACACATCTTACCCTACGGACAACCGCAAGGGTCGTCCCTACACATCTTTCCCTACGGACAACCGTAAGGGTCGTCCCTACACATCTTTCTCTAAGGACAACCGCAAGGGTCATATCCCTAATCCCTAATCTCTAATCTTTTCTCTTTTCTCTTTTCTCTGTTATCTGTCCCCTTCTATTATACTACACTTGTGCAAAATAATGCAGTCCTCTCTGCAATATTTCGCATGTTGCTCGTCATTATTCCTTTTGGATATAGATTAAATTTTGTGCACTTGTTTATAATAGTGTTATAATAATTGAGTATTTAATGAATTTTTAAGGAGAAATATGATGAGAATACCTGAACATATTGGAATTATTCCGGATGGGAATAGAAGGTGGGCTCAGTTAAATGGTATGTCTAAGGAAAAAGGGTATGCTGCTGGACTGAATCCTGGAATGGATCTTTTCCATCTTTGTCATGAAATAGGCGTAAAAGAATTAACTTTTTATGGTTTTACTGTAGACAACACAAAGCGAGTGAAAAAGCAAAGACATGCTTTTACAGATGCCTGTATTGAAGCGGTTCAAATGTTTTCCAGGGAGAATGCTACTTTATTAGTAGTAGGAAACAGTGAATCTCCTATGTTTCCTAAAGAGTTATTGCCATTTACCAAAAGAACGGTTTTCGGTAATGGCGGTATGAAGGTTAATTTTTTAGTGAACTATGGTTGGGAGTGGGACTTAAACTCACTAAAATTGGTGGGAGAATCCAACAGAAGTGTTGTCAATCATATCAAGTCCAATGATATCTCAAGAATTGACTTGATTATTCGATGGGGTGGCCGAAGAAGATTAAGCGGCTTCTTACCGGTTCAATCCATTTATGCAGATTTTTTTGTTCTAGATGATTATTGGCCAGATTTCAAAAAAGAACACTTATCAGATGCGTTGTATTGGTACAATACTCAAGATATTACTTTAGGCGGTTAAAAGGAGGTTCTAAATGAAAAAACTTCTTTTATGCTTAGTTCTGACCATTACCCTGATTTACTTTAGTGGATGTACCACAAAAATTATAGAGGATTCAAAACCGAACATTGCAGTTTCCATCATACCCCAGGAATCTTTTGTGAAAGCAGTGGGAGGCGACTTGGTCCATGTCACTACTATGATTCCACCAGGGAATAGCCCAACAAATTATCAGCCTACACCTATGCAAATAATTGATTTTAGTGAAGCTGATTTGTATTTTACAATAGGTGTACCTGCAGAACAAGCTAATATTCTTCCAAAGGCATTGGACCTGAATAAAGACATAAAAATTGTTTCGTTAGCTGATAAAACAGCTGCCGTTTATCCCCATCGGGTCTTAACAGAGGAAGATTCAGATGAAGAAGGTCCTCATACCAGCCATACTCATGTTGGTACAGACCCTCACATTTGGCTCTCCCCTAAGCGTGTTATGGTTATGATTGATGCCATTAAAGATGAATTGATTTTATTAGATTCTGAAAACAAATCCATTTATGAAAAAAATGCTGCAGACTACATCGCCCAACTTAAATCAGTTGATAATGAAATTGTAAAAGCATTAAGCAATCTTAATCAAAAATCTTTTATTATCTACCACCCCGCTTTCGGATATTTTGCCGATGATTATGGCCTTGAAATGGTTACCATAGAAGCGGATGGTAAAGAAACCACTTTAAAACGAATTCAAGATGTTATTAACTATGCGAGAAGTGAAAATATAAAAGTTGTTTTTTATCAAGAAGAATTTGATGGCCATCAAGCGGAAATCATTGCAAATGAAATTGGCGGCGCAACAATCCAGGTCGCTCCATTATCTCCTGATTACATAGAAAATTTAAAGTCCATAACAGATACTTTTAAAGAAGTTCTGCAATGAAGTGAGCCCCATCAGTGGGAGGTTCAAACTCTCCACTGATGGCAAGACGAACAACATGGGCGAAGCCCATTCCATCACAGTTGTGATACTGTCCGTTTTACCATTACAGCTAAAGCTGTGGTAATTTAGCAGCTCTTGATCTCTCCACCTATAGAGGCGGGAGTCTTAGAGCTGTTTAATGAGATAAAGCAGTTTAACCAATATCATTTTTTATAACAGACACGCCAGATTCTTCAGCATGAGAATGTTTCTTTAACACCTTTTCAAGGAATTGTCCTGTATAGGAAGCTTCACACGCCGTTATTTCTTCTGGCGTTCCTTTTGCAATCACAGTGCCTCCTCTATAGCCGCCATCAGGGCCTAAATCAATGATATAATCGCTCACTTTTATAACATCTAAATTATGTTCTATAACAATAACTGTATTGCCACCTTCTACTAATTTATCCAAGACCGAAATAAGCTTATTCACATCTTCGAAATGCAAACCCGTTGTAGGCTCATCTAAGATATAAAGCGTCTTCCCTGTGCTTCTTTTACTCAATTCAGATGCTAATTTTATTCTTTGTGCTTCTCCACCAGAAAGTTGAGTGGATGGCTGTCCAAGTCTGATATAGCCCAATCCCACCTCGAAAAGTGTTTGCAGCTTTCTGGTAATAACAGGTATGTTTTTAAAAAAATCCAAAGCTTCTTCAACAGTCATATCAAGGACTTCATAGATGTTCTTACCTTTGTACTTAACTTCTAAGGTCTCTCGATTATACCTCTTTCCTTTACAGACTTCACATGGTACATAAACATCTGGAAGAAAGTGCATTTCAATTTTTATAATACCATCCCCACTGCAGGCTTCACAACGTCCACCTTTAACATTAAAACTAAACCGTCCTTTGCTGTACCCTCTCATCTTTGATTCAGGCAGCTGCGTAAACAAGTCGCGAATATGTGTAAATACGCCAGTATAGGTGGCTGGATTGGATCGTGGCGTTCTACCAATAGGAGATTGGTCGATATCAACAATTTTATCAATGTGCTCAACACCTTCAATGGACTCATGTTTTCCCGGTCTCATTTTAGATCGATTGATTGTAGCCGCCAAACTTTTATAAAGAATCTCGTTAACCAAACTACTCTTCCCTGAACCCGATACACCTGTTACACAAGTGAAAACACCTAAGGGGAAATCCACTTGAATGTCTTTAAGGTTATTCTCCTGAGCCCCTTTAATTGTAATCTGTTTTCCGTTGGGTTTTCTCCGCTCTTGTGGTATGTTTACTATCCTATCGCCTCTTAAATATTGCCCTGTGATGGATTCTTTACATGCTTTGATTTCTTCTATGGTTCCTTCAGCAATAACCTCTCCACCATGAGCCCCCGCACCTAACCCCATATCAATAACATGATCTGATGCATACATGGTATCCTCATCATGTTCAACAATAAGAAGTGTATTCCCTAAATCCGTAAGGTTTCTTAAAGTTTTCAACAATTTTTCATTATCCTTCTGGTGAAGTCCTATGCTGGGCTCATCCAGTATATACAACACACCTACCAGTTTTGATCCTATTTGCGTCGCCAATCTAATCCTCTGAGATTCCCCACCTGATAAAGTCCCCGACGAGCGAGACAAAGTCAGATAGTCCAATCCCACATCCACTAAAAACTCTAATCTGCTTCTAATTTCTTTGATAATTTGATAGGCAATAAGTTGCTGTTTTTCAGTGAGTATCAATCGGTCTATAAAGATCAGTGACTCTCGAACAGACATATCTGCAAATTTTGAGATGTCAATATCCCCTATGGTTACAGCTAATACTTGCGGCTTTAATCGCCTTCCTGAGCATTCATTACAGGCTTTCAAGCTCATGAAGTCTTCAATCTTTCCTCTGATGTAATCGGAATTTGTTTCTCTATATCTTCTCTCAAGATTGTTTACAACGCCCTCAAAAGCCTGATTTACAAAAGATTTATATCCACCGCCCTTGCTTTCATAGTAATATTTGAGTTTCTTTTCTTTTGTACCAAAGAGGAGCTCCTGAATAAACTTCTGAGGCAAATTTTCAACAGGTTCCTCTAAATTAACCTTATGGGCTTCTGCCAAAGAGGAAATTATTCTATGATAGTAACCCCCTTCCTCCATAGAAGAAAAAATCGTACCCAATGCCCCTCCGTTAATACTGAGCCGTTTATCTGTAATCACCAATTCAGGATCTATTTTTTGAATAAAGCCTAAACCATTACATTCAGTGCAAGCACCAAAGGGACTGTTAAAAGAAAACATTCTTGGTTCCAATTCCTCGATACTAATTCCGTGTTCAGGACAGGCAAATTTTGTGCTAAAAAGCAAGTCCTCTTCAGCTTGTATCTTATTAATGATAACCAATCCTTCTGCATGATTTAGAGCCGTTTCAATTGAATCCGTCAACCGGGTAGCAATACCTTCTTTAACTATAATTCTATCCACTACAATTTCTATAGTATGTTTAAAGGTTTTTTCCAGTTTGATTTCTTCCTCATTGATATCATAAATTTCGCCGTCAATCCTGACTCTTGTGAAGCCCTCTTTCCTTACACGGGCCAGAACCTTTTCGTGCTCACCCTTACGTCCTCTGACAACTGGAGAAAGTATCTGAATCCTTGTTCCTTCATCTAACTCCAATACTTTATCAACAATTTGGTCAACTGTTTGCTGTGTTATCTCTCTTCCACAAACAGGACAATGGGGTATACCAATTCGAGCATACATAAGGCGTAGATAGTCATATATCTCAGTAACAGTTCCCACCGTGGAACGAGGATTCTTATTGGTGGTTTTTTGGTCAATAGAAATAGCAGGTGAAAGTCCCTCTATATATTCTACATTGGGCTTTTCCATTTGCCCTAAAAACTGTCGTGCATAAGCCGAAAGACTTTCTACATATCTTCTCTGCCCCTCTGCATAAATGGTATCAAAGGCCAAAGAAGATTTTCCCGAGCCACTAAGCCCAGTAATAACCACCAGTTTATCCCTTGGGATTCTTACATCAATATTCTTCAAATTATGCTCTTTTGCACCTTTTATATATATATCTTTAGCCATAAAAACCTCCGGTAGATTGCTGAAGCAATCTGAATTAATAATGAATAATGAATAATGAACAATGTCTTATCTTTTATCTGTCTTCCTGTCTTACGGACAACCGCAAGGGTTGTCCCTACATATTCCTTACGGACAACCGCAAGGGTTGTCCCTACAGCATCATGCTCTTCAGTTCCACTATCTTATCTCTTAATTCTGCTGCCCTTTCAAATTGCAAATTGGTAGCAGCAATTTTCATATCACTTTCAAGTTGAGAAATGAGTTTTTGCAGTTCTTTTATTGACATTTGTTCTTCTGATCCGTCTACATAGTATTTGTCTTTTTCTTCTGCGGCATGGGTGGCTGCAATAACACCTCTGACTTTTTTTACTATGGTTTTAGGCATAATGTGATGTTCTTTATTATATTCTTCCTGAATACCCCTTCTTCTATTGGTCTCTGATATCGCCCGCTTCATAGATTCCGTCATTTTATCTGCATACATAATAACTCTTCCATTCACATTTCTTGCAGCACGTCCTATGGTTTGAACCAATGAAGTTTCTGTCCTTAAAAATCCTTCTTTGTCCGCATCTAAAATAGCGACTAAGGAGACTTCTGGAATATCTAGGCCTTCTCGAAGAAGGTTAATGCCTACGAGAACATCAAATTCACCTAAACGTAAATCCCTAATGATTTCCACGCGTTCCAATGTATCTATTTCTGAATGCAAGTACCGTACTTTAATACCTGCTTGTTTAAGATAATCTGTTAAGTCTTCGGACATCTTTTTAGTTAGTGTAGTAATGAAAACTCTTTCCTCATTTGAAATAACTCTATTGATTTCTCCAATGAGATTGTCAATTTGTCCATCTGTTTTTCTCACTTCGATCTCTGGATCGAGTAACCCTGTAGGGCGAATAATCTGTTCTACTATGATGCCATTGCTTTCATTTTTCTCATAAAGTGTAGGCGTCGCACTGACGTATACAGTCTGATTGATGAGCCCCTTGAATTCATCAAATGCCAGAGGTCTGTTATCCAATGCGGATGGTAGCCTAAATCCATGCTCCACTAAAACTTCTTTTCGGGACCGGTCACCGGCATGCATGCCTCTGAGCTGTGGTAACATAACATGAGATTCATCAATAATGATTAAGAAATCTTCAGGAAAGTAATCTATAAGTGTATAGGGTCGCGTTCCAGGAGTCAGCCCATTTAAATGTCTCGAATAGTTTTCAATACCTTTGCACATACCAATTTCTCTTAACATTTCTATATCATATCGGGTTCTTTGCTCAATTCTCTGGGCTTCCAAAAGTTTCCCCTTGTCATTAAAGAATTTAATTCTGCTTTCAAGTTCCTCTTCTATATCCACAACCGCTCGCTCCAGATTGTCTTTTGTAGTAACATAATGGGACGCCGGAAAAATGGATACATGATTTCTCAAACCCAAAATTTCTCCCGTAAGAGTATTGATCTCTTTTAGGGTCTCGATCTCGTCTCCAAATAATTCTACACGTATGGCACTTTCTGCTCCAGAAGGGTAAATATCTATGGTATCCCCTCTGACCCTAAAAGTGCTTCGTATGAAGTTAATGTCATTTCGCATATACTGTATGTCCACAAGTTTTTTTATGATCTCTTCTCTACTTTTAACCATACCTGGCCTCAAAGAGAGTACCTGATTCTCATAATCAACAGGGCTTCCTAATCCATATATACAAGAAACACTTGCTACAATGACCACATCTCTTCTCTCTGAAAGGGCTGCCGTAGCCGAGTGCCTCAATTTTTCTATTTCATCATTTATATGAGAATCTTTCTCAATATAAGTATCCGTATGGGGCATATAGGCTTCAGGTTGATAATAATCATAGTAGCTTACAAAAAACTCAACTGCATTATCCGGAAAAAACTCTTTAAACTCCCCATAAAGCTGAGCTGCAAGCGTCTTATTGTGGGAGATAATCAAAGTAGGCCTTTGCACTTTTTCAATGACATTAGCCATTGTAAAAGTTTTACCCGACCCTGTTACCCCTAACAGCGTCTGATGCTTTTTGCCCGAAACAATGCCTTCTGTAAGTTCTGCAATCGCCTGAGGTTGATCCCCCGTAGCTTTATAATCTGAAACAACCCGAAATTCTCCCATAAAAATTCTCCCTAGCAAATTGAGTGTTGAGTTTAAATAGACTCCTTCGGAGTAGTTTAAGTTTAAACTGTAGATTTTGTGAAACAAAATCTACCATAACACTTACACTTCAACGTACTTATTACTTAAACTTCAACTTACTCTTTTCTTACACTTACCTTTTACGGGCAGGCGCAAGGCCCGCCCCTACAGTTTCTACTTATAATTCTATCCCATTGGTATTATATCATATGAAAAAAAATATGCAAACATATGTTCTTATTTTTCTTACAATAGGAACTTTTGCACATGAAATATAACATTGCTTTAAAAAAATGTCAAGGAATGTATCCTGATATTCACATGGTATGTTTTAGGGTGGATTTGAAATTTATGATTATTTAATAAAAAAGTGGCTAACGCCACTCCGGTATGGAACCCTATGGTTCCCTTCGGCGCTGCACCCTCCTTAATCGGCAAAGGAGTATCCCCTCTGCACTCCCCCTTTTTTATATAATAGAAAATCGATATTTCCTATTATATAAAAAAGCGGCAGATTTCCTGCCGCAATGTTTCTGATACTTTTCAATTATGGTGAGTTGGATTTATGGAACCAATATTTCCTGTCCTGGGAAAATGAGATGTGCATTTTCTATGTTATTGAACTTTGCAAGCTCTTGCCAAGCCATCTCAAATTTTTCAGCTATTTTCCATAAAACGTCTCCTGAAACAACAACATACGTTCGAACAGCATCTGATACTGGCTTAGACGATGGAGCTGGCTCGGGTTCTTCTTCTATCACTGGCTCTGCCTCAACTAATTCAATGACGCTCATTCTACCATCAACAGTTATGTCGACTTCTTCTTGAGCTGAGATATATTCTATGAGTGCTTCGTCAAGTGCCATATATTCGTTGACAGTTTCTTTATCAGCAAACATAGTATAATTATCTCCTCCAGCTGCCATAAAATCATTTGTTGCAACTACATATTCTTTATCTAAATCAAGAGGTTGCCCTCCTACCTGAATATTTACGACTCTATCTGCTGCGTCTCTATTAAGATCGATTGTATATGTAATGCCTGAAACCTGAGAGAAAGAACCTGCTGATTCTGGATATGCGGACAACCCATGTTCTAAGGCAGCCTTGATATCAGCACCGGTTAAGCTTTTAGTAACAATGTAATTACCGAAGGGAAGTACAGTAATAACATCTCCTTTTGTTATCTCTCCAACATCTATAGATGCCCTTATGCCACCTCCATTAGTTATGGCTGCATCGGCATCTGTGAGTGCTATCATGGCATCCGTTATTAAATTTCCAAGATTTGTTTCTTTTGTTCTTGCGTCTGCCCTTTCTCCATCAAGCTTTACAATAGTGCTTCCAATTACCTCTGAAAGGATTTCTTCTTGTTCCGCTTTAATAGAATCTATAGTAGCCAATAAGTCTACATCATCTTCATATGCTGCTGCTCCTTCTTTTGTAACAAGTCTAGCGCTAAAGGCTATATCATCATCTTGAACTTCAATATCTACAAAACCAAGATTCTTATCATATTCACCTGCACTTACTATGAGTGTATCTCCTACAAGTAAGCCTTCTTCATAAACTGAATGACTATGTCCATCTACGATCAAATCAATTCCTTCAACCTGTTCAGCAACCAGTTGACTTGTAATTTCAGTCTCTTCGTCGTTTCCAAGATGTGCTAAAGCAATTACGATATCTGCTTTACCTTCAAGCTCAGCGACCATTTCTTCTGCAGCCTCAATAGGATCTACAAATTCAAGACCTACTACATTATCAGGATGTGTCTTATAAGTTGTTTCAGGGGTGGTCAATCCAAAAATTGCTATTTTAACATCGTCAATTTCTTTAATAACATAAGGTGCTATAAAATCAGTATGATCTGATTTTTTGATGTTAGCAGAGATGATATCAAAATTTGCTAAATCTCTTAAGGCTATTAACCTATCCTGCCCATAATTAAAGTCATGATTTCCAGGAACCATTACATCATATCCAATATCATTCATTAGTTTTACGATACTCTCTCCTTCAACAAGTGTTGCAAAAGTAGTACCATGAAGCGCGTCTCCTGCATCAAGGACCAATACATTTGGATTTTGAGTTTTAGCATCTTTAATAATAGATGCTATCCGCGGAAATCCCATTCCATCATAAGCACCTTCAGAAACTCTGGCATGCATATCATTGGTATGAATAATGGTGATAACTTTTGGGGTTGATTCTCCTTCTGCAAATACAACTAAGGTGCTCAATAACAACATCAGGCATAATACGATTACAGCAGTTCTTTTCATTTTCCTCATAATTGTTCTCTCCTTATTCAATTTTTTTAATGTGAATTTAAGATTTTTCAGTTTAATGATAATAGTTTGTAGAATAGCTATGATGAAATTTTTAGTAATTAGAATTGTATTTTAATTAAAATACTGGTATGATGTTTCTTATAATGCGGGTGTAGCTTAATGGTAAAGCGTCGGCTTCCCAAGCCGGTAACGTGGGTTCGATTCCCATCATCCGCTCCATTTTTTTTTCTTATGATGAATTAATCATATCATATTCCAGCCATGTTTTTCCATATTAAATATAAAATTCATATATCTAAATATATGAAAAGAAAAATAAAAAACTAGTCTCTAACAATTTTAAAGAGGATTTTGCTTTCGCAAAATCCTCTAATTATTATCCTTATCTTTTCATCTCAATCAATTACTATTTAAGTATTTCCAAAGCCTTCTTAAGCTGAGGATCATTTTCTCGTGTCAAAACACCATCCTCAAGCATATCGTCTTCAATTTCTATAATGATATCTGGTTCTATACCCACCTCATGAATGGTCTTTCCCTCTGGCGAAAAATATTGAGCAATGGTTAGTTCTATGCCACCCCCGTCCTCAAGGGGTAAAATTCTTTGTATAATCCCTTTGCCAAAAGTCTGTGTCCCGATAATAGTCCCTTCACCTGAATCTTTAACCCCTGCTGTCAAAATTTCCGAAGCACTTGCTGAGCCGCCATTTACCAAGATTACAAATGGCATATCGACTTTTGAGCTATCTGATCTATGATACTGTCTATTTCCATTTCTGTCTTCTATATATACAATAACACCTTTTCCCATAAGAGCGTCCGCAATTTCCAAACATTCGTCAACCAATCCACCCGGATTATCTCTGAGATCAATAATGAGCCCCTCTATATTCATTAGCTCCAAATCTCTTAGATTGCTTTTAAATTCATCAGATGTTTTATTTTCAAAAGAAGTAATTCGGATATACCCAATATTATCTTCAAGCACTTCGGATTTTATTGTTTTTAACTTAACATTGGCTCTTGTTATTTCAAAATCTAATAGTTCTTCTTCTCCCTCTCTTAATACGGTTATTGTAACATTCGTACCCGGTTCTCCCCTCATATTGGATACGGCGTCATCCATTTGATCTGCAGTGTACTCTTTGCCATTAATTTTAACAATTTTATCTCCGCTTTTAACCCCTGCCCTTTGTGCTGGCGTATCTTCTATGGGGGCCACCACCAAAATAAAGCCGTCTCGACCTGGTGCCACTGTTACCCCGATCCCCTGATATTCGCCCTGAGTTGAAATCATAAGTTCATCATATTCTTCTTTTGTCAAGTAGGCGGAATAGGGATCTCCAATACCTTTAAACAAACCTTTGTACATACCTTCTTTTAACTTTTCGCTATCTACAGGTATATAATAATTCTCCTCAATATGCTGTCGTAGTTGAAAAAGTTTTCCATATTCATTTAATATATCTTTATAAGCCTTATACTCGTCTTCAGAAATAAATATTCTTCCATTTAATGGATAATATGATATCACACCGAAGGTTGCTGCTGATGCTATCAACATAAAGACAATAACAATCAGGATGACCTTTTTTTTACTAATCATTACGATATTACCTCTCAAATCTTAAGTCATATATTTATTGTATTAAACAACTATAATTAATATAACAGGAATGAGTGAATTTTAAAAGCAATTATTGTCATTTATTATCTAATCTATACCTAAAAGTCCATGTAGCCAGAGTAATTTGGTTTAATTTTTGCTTAATAATATACCTTTATTTGAAAATCATACTTTGCAATATTATAAAAAGATCCCGTGATCTTCTTATTAAACATTTTGATTGTGTTTTGTGATTAATTGGTTTGGAAATCAGTGAGAAAGAAACTCAGAATAGGAATATCTTTTGCTTACTGTAGGAAAACAAAGTGGAATTTGAAGACATCATTTACATTAACAGATTAGTCTTGCTTCCAAAATGCAGGAATAAATAGTAAGTAGACTGTAAACAATTCAAGGCGTCCAACAAGCATAATAATTGATAACACGGAAGTAGAAAAATTACTTAAGCTACTATAGTTGCCTGCTGGCCCAACCACATCAAACCCAGGACCTGTATTTCCAATACAAGCAGCAACTGCACTTGCTGCAGTCATTAAGCTTATGTTATCAAATGATAGTAAAAAAGTACCAACAATAAAAGTGAATAAGTATAAGACAATAAAGCTGAAAATATCCGAAACACTATCTGTAGGAATCGGCTTATTATTTAATCTGATTGGAATCATTGCATGTGGATGAAATTTCTTAGTGAATTCCCTTTTTATAAGGCGAAGAGCTACAACAATCCTTAGACTTTTTATGCCCCCACTGGTGGATCCTGTACAGCCCCCTATAAACATGAGTATAAATAGAATAAATTTGCTCATGGTTGGCCATTGATCAAAATTTGCTGTGGCAAAGCCTGTTTCCGTTGTAATTGAACTAACTTGGAAAAAGGAATACCTAATAGCAGATCCTATAGAATCATACACATTATTAAATAATAAATTCAAGGTAATAATTCCAGTAGCTGCAAAGATAATCATAAAATAAAACCTATATTCATCATCTTTAAACACAGTCCGCCATCTTCCCTTATATAATGCGTAATAAATGGCAAAGTTAGAGCCTGAAAGAAACATAAATATCGAAATAACCAAATCAATATAAGTACTATTATAGTGAGCAATGCTTTGATTATAAACAGAAAATCCTCCTGTTCCTACTGTTGCAAACGTATGAACAAATGCATCATAAAGATTCATGCCCCCTAGAAGTAATAATATTATTTCTGAAACGGTCATTACGATGTATATGACATATAATATTTTTGCATTATCTGATATTTTATGGGTGATTTTCTCTACTGTGGGTCCGGAACTTTCTGCTTTAATAATCTGAATACTGCCTATGCCAATGGATGGCATCAAGGCAACTGCAAAAACCAGTATTCCTACACCCCCCAGCCAGTGTGTAAAAGACCTCCAGAAAAGAATGCCTTTAGGAACAGCTTCTATGTCTGTAAGAATAGATGCACCCGTTGTCGTAAACCCTGAAACAGCTTCGAAAAAAGCATCAATAGGATTTGGAATATATCCGGAAAAAACAAAAGGCAGCGATCCTATTATTGATGCGAGAAACCATCCTAAACCTACAATAGCTAAACCTTCTCTAAATGTAAATCTATTTGATTTGATCTTTATTCTTTTGAAAGCAAATCCTAAGATTAATGAAATTAAAGAAGCTAAAAGGATGGATATATAGGATGCCTCCCTATATAATAAAGATACAAAAAAAGAGGGAATCATCCCAACACTTAAAATAATTAGTATTATCCCACTTACTTTTATTACAATTCTATGGTTCATATCACGGCCCCCTCTTAGCTGCTACCAAAGATAAGATGAAAATTTTCACTTATTGATTAATTATATTTCTTCGAATAAAAAACTTAAAGTTCTCAGAATGACCATTGTGAAAATTACCATACTTATTAACAACGATTATGATGGATGTTCTCTTTAGCACGCATTATTTTACTGGATTATCCCGTTTTACTACTTGCTACATGAATTAACTGCAAAATTTCCTTAATTTATGGTATAGTTAACAGAAAATAATTAATTGTTGAGGGTAAAAATGTTTAAATCATTAATCAGTAGAATCTCAATTGTATATGTAGGTCTTGTTGGGTTAATCGCAGTAATAGGATTGGCTTCTACTTTTAATCTTGTAAGGCTTGAGAGATCTGTAGATGGCCTTTTATCAGACAATTACAAAAGCATAAAAGCCATATCACACATGATGGAAACCGTAGAAAGACAAGATAGTGCCGTTTTGATGTATCTTAATATAGATAAAGAAAGGGGATTGGAGCTATTTTCCCAGAACAATCAGATGTTTATGGAATGGTTCGTGGTGCAAAAAAATAATATTACGGAAGTGTCAGAAGCTGAATTAGTAGATGATTTAGCTTTACAATATAAAGAATATGTCAATATATTTTTAAAGCTACAGGAAATACGAAATACTAAAGAAGATGAAGATGCTATTAAATATTATAATGAAGAAATACTAACCAAGTTCAGTCAAATTAAAAGAATCCTTTCAGACCTTTTTGTGCTGAATGAGAATGCCATGTATGAAAATAACCAAAGAACCTCTGATAACTCAAGACAATCTATGTACTTTATACTAATACTTTCACTTATATCGGTTGCAGGAGGATTTGCCGCTTCAAGATTTTTTGCTCATCGATTTCTTGCTCCTATTAAGCAGTTATCTGAGGGTATTAGCCGAGTAAAGTCTGGAGAATTAAACCAATACATTGAAATCAACACAGGGGATGAAGTACAAGAGCTTTCAAAACAGTTTAATGATATGACTCAACGGTTATATCAATTCGAACAGAGTACCATTGGAATATTGATGGCGGAGAAAAATAAATCCCTTGCCATCGTAAAAAGTATTGCAGATCCATTGTTGGTTCTGGATGTAAACTATCGGATTATATTGATTAATGATGCTTGTGAAAGTTTCTTTAGTATTAACGAAAAACGATATATCAACAGACATATACTTGAAGCAATTGGAAACGGAGAATTATTTGACCATATTTCAAATGTGGTTGAGAGCAGCGAGGACCAGAAAGAAAAGATTATTTGTTTTGATAACGAGGATGCATTCTATTTCAATATTATCGTCACTGTAGTCAGACAGTCGGATGGCAGTATTTCAAATATTATTGTACTCATGCAAAACATAAGTGAGTTAAAAGAACTGGAGAAAGTAAAGACAGATTTTATCGCAAACATATCCCATGAGCTTAGAACACCCTTGACTTCAATCCTCATGGGAATAAGCATTTTATCTGAAACCGATAAAATAAATCTTAATTCAGATGAAAAAGATATTATAGAAACCATAAAAGAGGACTCTGAGCATCTTGAGCATTTGGTTAACGAATTGCTCGAATTATCCAGGCTTGAATCTGGAAAAGCAATTTTTAGAAAAGATTTCTATTCAATAAATAAAGTCCTTACATCCTCTATCAAACAATTTCAGGAATATGCTGATAGAAAAGGGATCTTACTTAAAGATGATTCTGATTATAATTTACCAATATTATATGGCGATTCCGATAAAATAACTTGGGCAATAAACAACCTTATCAGTAATTCCCTTAAATATTCAGATGAAGGAGACACAGTTTTTGTCTATGCAAAAGCAGATGAAAAGAAGGTGACCCTTTTTGTTAAAGATTCAGGTCCTGGTATACCTATAGAATACGTAGATGATATATTTGATCGATTTGTACAAGTAAAAGGCCAAGGAGTTGAAATCAAAGGAATAGGGCTGGGCTTATCTGTGGTGAAAGAAATTGTTAAGGCACATGGGGGAAAAGTGTGGTGTGAAAGCAAGGTAGATTCTGGAAGCACCTTCATTATTGAACTTCCATTATATTCCAAGGAGGATTTAAATGAGTAGAGTTCTTGTAGTAGATGATACGAAAAATATTCGTGCTTTGCTAAGTAAATGTCTTGAAAAAGAATGCTATGAAGTAAAGTGTGCTGTAAATGGTCCCCAAGCAATCGAACTTTGCCGGAATGAAAAGTTCGATATTATCTTCTTGGACATCAAAATGCCCAATTTTAGTGGTACTGAAGTATTGAAGCAAATTCGAAACATGGGGCTTAATACGCCTGTAATTATTATAACCGCCTATCCCTCAATAAAAAATGCTGTTGAGTGTACTCAGATGGGAGCTGTGGCATATTTGCAAAAACCCTTTACTGCAGAAAGAGTTAGAACAATACTTAAGGAAGTAAAAGAGAATGAAATGTATGAGCAAATCAAATCCGAGGAGCTTATCAAATATGTAGAGGATTGCATCAAAAATTCCGAATTTGCAGAGGCTATTCAAATACTTAGAAAATTAATGTCAGAAAAACCCTTAGAACCAGCACCCTATCTCTTAATGTCAAAAGCTTATAATGGGTTAAACAAGCATGAGGAAGAAAACAAATTTTTAAGGATATATGATTCTTTATTATAATTTTGTATCCAATGCTTGATCCAACTTAACTCTTTTTGCTGATCTATAAGCATTCACTATCAACTGGACCGTTCTTCTTCCCATATATTCATTAATAGAAATCCTAAAAACAAAATCCATTTGTATCTTATTATCTTTTCCGTTATACATTCTAATCATTTCTCTTTGCCCAAAGTTATTAATAATTATATCATTGAATCTCTCTATGTCTTCGAAAAATACCGCCTCAATAGGCCTTCCAGTATTAGATACCAACTTAAGCTTCAATACATTTTTATTCTTTCCCAACACAGTGGCATCCTGTATCCTAATGCTTTTTTCAGCAAATAAAGGTCTGGGGTTTCCTTTTCCAAAGGGCTCCAAGGTCTCCATCTCTTCAGCTAATCCCATGGTAATAAGTTCAAAAGGCAGTTGCATGTCAATGGACACAATGCGTTGCATGTCTTCGGTACTTAACGAACATTTATCATTTAATTTCTTTACAAATTCCTCAATATTGCGTTCCTGTAACGAAAGCCCTGCCGCCATGGGATGCCCACCAAATTTTTCTAATAAATCTTTGCATTTTAACAACTCTTCGAACATATTATAGGCTTCGATAGATCTTCCTGATCCTTTTACGCATTCATTTGATTTAGTAAGCACTATTGTAGGGAGATGGTACCTTTCTTTAATCCTTCCTGCAATAATACCTGCTATGCTTTCATGGATGTCTGGAATATACACCACGATAACTTTATGATCTGCAAGATTTAAACCCTCTATTATATCAATCGCTTTGTCAAATCCTTGAACCGTCATGTTCTTTCTTTCTTCATTTAATTCATAAAGTTTTTGTGCTAACGCCCTAACTTCTTCGTAATCTTGAGATTGCAGGAGTTCCAAAGAGAGTTCTCCTGAATCTATTCGACCCGTTGAATTGATGCAAGGCCCTATAATAAAAGACGTTTCAAAGGTTGAAATTTTCTTACTTCCCAAACCGGTTCTATCAATAAGTGCTCTAAGGCCTTTGTTATTTGTATGGTTAAGCATATCAAGTCCATTCTTTGCTATTATCCTATTCTCATCAATGAGGTCTACCACATCACATATTGTGGCTATTGCCGCATATTCAAGGTATTTATTGGCTTCTTGTACATCTACCCCTAACCTTTCAAATACTTCTTGTATAACTTTGAATACAACTCCTGCACCACATAAATGCTTAAAAGGGTATTCACAATCTAATTGCTTTGGATTAACCACTGCATCAGCTTGTGGCACTAAATAATTTCGATTGCCACTTTCATCTTCTAAAAATGGGACATCATGATGATCTGTTATGATAGTCTTCATTCCTAATTCTTTAGCCATCTCAATTTGACTCATTGCTGAGATCCCATTATCACAAGTTATGATAAGATCTACGCCATCCTTATGGGCCGTTCTTATAATATCCTCGTTGATTCCATATCCATCTGTTATTCTATGAGGTATATGGTAGGATACATTTGCAGCACATTCTTTTAGAGCCGTATGAAAGATATATGTACTCATGATACCATCAACATCATAATCACCAACGATTCTAATATGTCCTTCTCCCTCGATTATGTCCTTGATAATATCTACGGCTTTTTTCATATCTTTAAAGTGCTTTGGAGCGTACATTTCGTTTATTGACGAATATAAATATGTACTGATCTGCCTTTCTTCTTTTAATCCCCTATTAATAAGAAACTTTGCTAAAACAGGGCTAATATTAAATTTTTCAACCATGTCATCATAGTCTTCATTTATATTTTTGAGCATCCATCTTTCCAATTTTATGCCTCCATCCGAATAATAAAATAACACCTATATTTTACCATACATAAAAGCAAAGAATTTTGCCAGAGCAAAATTCTATTGCGATTTATATTTATTATTCATTAGCCGCCCATTTATTTCAAATATGGCATGGGGTCAATATAATTTCCATCTTTTCTTACTTCAAAGTGTAAATGAGGACCTGTAGACATACCTGTACTCCCTGATTTGGCAATAGTTTGTCCTTTTTTAACTTTATCGCCCATAGCTACAAGAAGAGTATTGTTATGCCCGTAAAGGGTTACCATGTTGCCTCCATGGTCAATCATAATAGCTTTGCCATAGCCTCCCAACCAATTTGAGTGGATAACGGTTCCATCATTGGCTGCAACAATTGTATTGTTTGCGGGAACACCAATATCGATCCCAGTATGTAATTTTCTTGTTTTTAATATAGGGTGGATTCTATAGCCAAATGAAGAAGTTATTCTTTCATACCCTGGAGATGGCCATGCGAAAACCCCACCTACATAAGCTTCATTGGATTGGGCCTTTCGGATTTTGTCAGAAAGCTCTGCAGCATATTGGTTAAGTTCATCTACTTGGCTTTCTAAAGCCTTGTTGCTTTGTGCAACCTCTGATCGGAGACGCGTAACTTCTCCTCGGCTCACTTCAACCTGTTCCCTCTTGATTTTAACATTCTCTCTTTGTTGAACTAAATCATTTTTTAATTGTTCAAGACTGCGCTTCTTTAGATCAATTTCTTGATATTTTGTCTTAAGATATTTCAACAAATCAACATCTTGCTCTGTAATTTTATTGACCATATCAATATTAGTTAAAAATTCTTGAAAAGTTGAAGAGCCTAACAAAATTTCCATTACGCCAACTTCTCCATTTTTATACATGACCCGTAGTCTTGAGTTTAAGACATCATTTTTACCGTCAATTTCTTCCTGTGTGTTTTCAAGTTCAAGTATTGTCTGATCAATACTATCCTGAGTCTCTTTTAAATTATTTTGAAGTCTACTTATTTCTTTCTCTGCAGCTTCTATCTCTTTATCCAGATCTGAAATTTGCTGACTAAGGGTTCTTTCCTTTTTTTCTCCCTGATTCAGCAGAGCTTTCACATCACTAATACGACCATTAATCCCCTCTAACTCTTTTTGATCCGCATTGGATGCAAAAATTAAAGACGATAAAAATAAAGAAAACATGAGTGTAAATGTCAGCGAATAAAACAATACCTTTTTCATCAAACCGTTTTCCCCCTTGTTGATTTAAGTTTAAGCTTAAGTGTAAGTGTAAGTGTAAGTTTAAGCTTAAGTGTAAGTGTAAGTTTAAGTGTAAGTGTAAGTGTAAGTTTAAGCTTAAGTGTAAGTGTAAGTTTAAGTGTAAGTGTAAGTGTAAGTTTAAGTTTAAGTGTAAGTCTAATATGTAAGCTGTAGGGATGGGTCTCTGTGCCCATCCGCAACAATATAAATTAAGTTATGAGTTTGAGTTTAAGTTTAAGTTTTAAAATCCCTAACCCCTAACCCCTAATCTCTAATCCCTAATCCCTAATCTCTAATCTTATGTGTCAAGAAACTTTCTCATAGATAAAATGCTGCCCAGTGATCCGATTCCAACACCTAAGCTTATAAAAATCCAAACAAGGTGGTGGATTAAAAATTCTTGAGGAACCAGTTCTACGGAAAACATAACAAAAGCTTCCTCTGCAAAAGCTTCTGTAATTTTCTTGTAAAGAAAATCAATAATGGCTACAGAAACCCCAGAACCAATAAGTCCAATAATAATACCTTCTACTAAAAATGGACCTCTAATAAACCAATTGGTTGCACCGACATATTTCATAATACTTATTTCTTTTTCTCTTGCTGTAACCGTTAGTTTGACCGTGTTGGCCACAATGAAAATTGAAATAATAACCAATACAAAAATCAAAATCATTCCCGCCAACTGAATAAAATCAGTAATATTTAAAAGTTTTTCAACGATGCTTTGATAGTATTTAATGTCTTCAATGCCATTCATGCTTTTAACTCTTGCTACAACTGAATCAGCATCTTCCAAATTGGTAACTTTTATTTCCAAAGAATTTGGGAAAGGATTTGACTCCAATCCATCCAATAAATAGCCATTATTTCCCCATCTGCTTTTCATAATCACCAAAGCTTCTTCTTTATTGATATAAGTAACTGTATCGACACCTGATATCTTTTGGATTTCATTTTCCATTTCATAGATGCCTTCTTCGCCCAGGTCATCCTCTAGATAAAGCTGAATGGTATCAAATTGAGATTGGGCTGTTGTGGCTAAAAGGTTTATGTTCACTATCAATATGAAAAACAGACCTAATATCAACAACATAGAAGTAATAGAAAATATTGAAGCCGTACACATATTTTTATTTCTAATTAATTGCTTGAATGCCTGCTTAACTGAATACACTGCAGCTCTAAACATGATATTTGTACGCTCCTCTCATGTCATCTCTTACAATCTTTCCTCGTTCAATGCCAATGACACGCTTTTCCATTTTGTCCACTATTTCTTTAGCATGAGTTACCATGACAATGGTGGTTCCACGCAAATTAATTTGAATCAATAGTCTCATAATTTCCCAAGCTGTATCTGGGTCTAAATTACCTGTGGGCTCATCAGCAATCAAAACAGAAGGATTATTAATAATAGATCTTGCAATAGATACCCTTTGTTGTTCCCCTGCTGAAAGCTCGTGAGGATATTGGTTCGCTTTTTCGCTTATGCCAACAAGACTTAGAGCCTGAGGCACCACCCTTTTAATGCTTCTTGAGGTCATATGTATAATATCCATGGCAAAGGCAACATTTTCAAAAACTGTTTTTTGAGGCAAAAGCCTAAAATCTTGGAATACAATACCGATATTTCTTCTAAGCTTAGGGATCTTTCTATTTGAAAGATGAGTCACTTCTGTATCTCCTAAAAAAATTTTGCCTTTAGTCGCTTCGATCTCTTTTAATAGTAATTTTATAAAAGTGGACTTCCCTGCTCCGCTTGGGCCCACTAGAAAAACAAATTCGCCTTTTCCAATGCTTAAATTGACATCTGAAAGTCCCACATTGGATCCGTACATTTTAGTTACGTCCTGAAATCTTATCATGACTTCTTTTTTCCTCTCTTAGTTATGCTAATTACATTTTATTATATATTTTTATTGTTTTCTACAAAATATGAAAAAAAATCTTTGTTATTTTTTTCAAATACTTTCTTTTTCTCCTACTTATGATTATAATTTTTGTAAGATGAGGTGAATAATTTGAAAAATAAGCTCAGAAAAGAGATTTTGGCCATAAGAGACGAACTTAATTATAATACAGTTATGGATGCAGAACAGAAAATCTTAGAACAATTAACTCGTTGGGATCCATACAATAGCGCTGAATACGTTATGGTCTATGCCGATTTTAGGAATGAAATCAGAACCCATGGGATTATGCAGCATCTTTTGTCCAATAAGAAAAAGTTGATTGTCCCGCTTACGCAGAAAGAAAACATTGATATCCTGCCCATCCAAATACAGTCGCTAAACGACTTAACCCCAGGGCATTTTGGCTTATCAGAACCCAATGCAAAAATAAATCAACCATTTGATTCTGAACTTTTAGATTTGATTCTGATTCCAGGAATTGTATTTGATCTCTCAGGGAATCGAATCGGCTTTGGCAAAGGCTATTATGATCATTTTCTTTCTCATTTAAAGAACGAAATACCCTATGTTGCATTGGCCTACGATTTTCAAGTTTTAGATGTCATTCCCCATGAAAAACATGATATCCAAATGGACCATATCTTAACGCCCACAAGAATCATTAATGCGAAAGATAACAGGTGAAGAAGATAGATAAGAGATAAAAAAGATAGATAATAGATAAGAGATAATAGATAATAATTGAGGGGGATTTTGATACTCAAAATCTACATAGAACTTTGACAGTAAATCATTGAGTGATAAAAATAAATAAAATTAAAAAATTATGTGAGGAGTGTAGAAGAAAATGATGAACAAAAGTAAAACGATTCTTATTTGTGATGACTCCATAACATCAAGGAGAAAATTGAGAGAAACTATTAATTCGAAAGGAGATTTTACCATATTTGAGGCGGAGAATGGTCAAAAGGCAATTGATCTTTATAAAACAAAAATGCCCGACCTTGTTTTTATGGATATTGTCATGCCTGTAAAAGATGGCGTAATGGCAACCCAGGAAATCCGAGCTCTCAATAAGAAAGCAAAAATTGTCATCATATCGTCCGTAGGAACTAAAGAAAATTTAAAAAAAGCTTTAACCTGTGGCGCTTCAGATTTTGTACAGAAACCATGGGAAGATGCTCATATAGAAAGTATACTTGCAAAACTTATTTGAAAGGGGAGAAGAAAAAATGTTCAGTCAATATTTTGGACAATATCTTTTAAGCAAAGGCTGCCTTACCATAGAACAATTAAAGGCTGCCTTAGAGTATGAAAAAAACACGAAAGTCAAACTTGGAATCTTGGCAATGAATGCTGGTTTTATGTCTGTGGATGAAATAGAGAAAGTCCACAAGGAACAAGCAAGAGTAGATGAAAAATTTGGAGAAATCGCAATCGCACAGGAGTATCTTACTTCAGATCAATTAGAAATTCTTTTAAGCACTCAAAAACAAGGCCATTTGGTTCTCAGCCAATGTATAGTGGACAAAGGATTCATGACCTTAACTCAATTAAATACTGTCATGGAAGCCTATATCAGCTCCCTCAGTCTAACTATGGACGATTTAAAGGCTTTTGATGAAGGAAAACTATTAAATGCTTACATTCATTTTGAGGACACATTGTGGCATGAAATTTATACTGAATACATCTCCCTTTTACTGAGAAACTGTATTCGATTTATTAACGATGTCCCGGTTATTCACATTGAAAAGGTAGATGAAAATTATTTAAGTGATTGGATGGTTTCACAAAGGATTTTTGGAAAGTTCAGTATGTTTACATCTCTTGCTTCAAATGACACGGATTCTCTTAAGCATTTGGCAGAATTATTTAATAAAGAAAGTTATGACTCTTTTGATGAATATGCACAAGATGGCGTAAGTGAATTTTTGAATTTACATAATGGAATATTTTTAGTCAACATATCCAATAACGGCGTGGTCTTAGACATGGTGCCACAAAAAATAAAAAATCATGTAAAGCTGGATGAATTACCAGAATGCTTCAAAATTACTCTAACCTGGCTTTGGGGCAGTATTGATATGATTATATATTAAGGTGAAAGGGATTTTGGACACGAATGTCAAAATCCCTTTCTTTTAATGTTCATACTTTTTAAATAAATCCTGTAGTTTTGAAGCCTGCATCCCACTCTCTTCTGCAAATTTTTTAAAAGTTTCAGCCACTTCCTTATCAGCAACCTGCTTAGAAAACATTTCATAATCCCGCACATTTTCTTGAGCATCTAATAATTTCTTTAAAATAGTATCACGTGTTCTCATTTCCATAATTTTGCCCTCCTGTTTTGATTGCTTTTATTTTTAACTTATAAGGAATTATTATGTATTGAAGTCACTTTAAATCTCTAAAAGTTTAACAAAGGATGAATTCATTGCGAATACCTACTTCATAAGATTTATTATACTTTCTCTGAAAACTTGTGTATGATGGCTAATATCCTTTTCAGATAGCTCGGGCGATGTAACAGCCATAATATTAAAATAAGGAGATAAAAGAATCCCTCGGTTCAATGCATATAAGAATAGATATTCATACATTTCCAAATCTTCTGCTTCCAAAGCTTCAGTCCCATTTAAGGGCTCTTTTTTCATAAAACGATATTCTCCTCTGCAACCGATTCGTGCTGTTCCCCAAGGCAAATCGAATTCTTTTATTACCCCTTCTATACCTTTAATCCACTGATCCATGAGAGAAACCATTTTTTTATAATTTGCATCTGTAAATAAATGCTCAAATGAAGCTTTTATGGCAGCAACTGAAACAGCATTGGCTGTCAATGTCCCTCCAATACCTGCCACATCAATGGTGCTCCGATCAATGGTGTCAGAAATCACTTTGGCGATTTTTTCACTTACACCATAAGCTCCTACAGGAATTCCACCTCCAATAGGCTTACCCATTGTGAGCATGTCAGGCTTTAGTCCAATCTCTTTTGCATAGCCTCCAAGTCCGCCGGTAATGGTATGGGTTTCATCTATAATCAATAAGGTGCCGGTTTCTTCAGTTATCTTCTTAAGTGCCTCAACATATCCTCTTTGTGGATATACGATTCCAATGTTTGTCAATGCCGGTTCTGCTAAAACACAAGCGACATCTTTGTTCTCGAGAGCGACTTTTAGTGCCTCAATATCATTAAACTCTATTACCTTTGTTGTTTCCCTTGGATTGATTCCAAAACCTAAATTACCAATTCTTGATTCAGGTCTACCAGATTCATCTAAGGTAATAAAAGCTTCATCAACGGTTCCATGGTAGCACCAGTTAAAAACCAATACATATTTTCTTTTTGTAATAAACCTTGCCAGTCTAATGGCGAATCTATTGGCATCTGTTGCAGAGAGCGCCAATTGCCAATAAGGCAGTCCAAATCTTCGCTGTAGTTCTTCTCCCACCCAAACGTCTGTTTCAGTAGGGAGGGTATAGGTCAAGCCCTTTTTCATCTGATTATGAACTGCATCAATCACTTGAGGTGGTGTATGCCCAAACAGGGCGCCACTATAACCCATACAGAAATCAATATATTCATTGTCATCTATGTCTGTGAAATAGGCTCCGTATGCTTCTTTTACCACCACTGGATAACCCCCTGGCCATTTTAGCATCCAATACATAGGTACTCCATCTAAATAACACTTTTCAGAACGTTGGAAATTTTCTTTTGACTTAGGGTGCATCTTTATAAAAACTTTTCGCTCTTGTTCTAAACACTTTCTTAGTTTTTCTCGATTCATGGGTTTCCCCTCCCTTTTATAGATATGACTTTCATGATTAGAATTGATATGTACCCTTTACCTATATAAAAATATATATTCAATAATTGTGCCAAGCCTCTAAAAAGCATCAAATGTGAAAATCTTCTAAATACAATAACACTCAAGTATGAATTACGATATTTTTTTCTTATAAATAAGAAAAAAATAAACAACCTATTAAACAGACTATGTCGAAACATTTTGCCATGCATAGAGCCCTTGAATTAGGTATAATAAGGGTGCATAAAAAATATCATAAGTTTCAATGTATTATTTTATGTTATATTCCTAAACTACTATATAGAGAAAAGGGGTGAATTATAACTATGAATGGCTTGATAATTCTAACAAGTATGAGCTTTGTTGCATTTATTGTATATAAAATCGTGAAGCCCAAAATAGCAAAATACATTTTAACTCCAATAATCAGTCTTTTATATGGGTTCATGTTGTTCTTTTTGGGGATGGGTATTAATAGTGTTGTATATCTTGTACTTGCTGTAATACCAGTGATTTTTGGTGCTTTTTATATATTTAAGCAGCATAATAATAAGAAGAACTGAATCATTTAAGGTGTAATATTTATAAACTGAAAATAAAGCCTGCCCTTCTATGATGGAAAATTGGACAGGCTTTATAAGCTTAAAGTCAACAGAATACTATATCAAATATTTAATTAAAAATGATTAATTACGCCGTCTCGCCACCATCAATTGGAATAAACTGACCTGTTATATAGGATGCATCTGATGAGGCCAAGAAGGCATATAAAGCACCCACTTCTTCTGGATCTGCATGTCTTTTAAGAGGTATCCCTTCATTTACAACTTCAAACATTTCTTCTGTATACTCTGCTTTTTGCATAGGTGTCATAACATAACCAGGACAAATAGAGTTGGCTCTTATATAGGGCGCATACTCCAAGGCAATGGTCTTAGCCAGTAGTATCACTCCTGCTTTTGAAGCATTGTAATCCGCATAGAATGGATGCCCATTCATACCATTTGTTGAGGCCGTAAACAATATAACACCGCTTTGTTGCTTTTTCATTCTTTTTATTGCTTCTTTAGAGCAAAGAAACATGCCGTTAAGGTTTATATCTATTACTCTTTTCCATTGCTCAAATTCGATTTCGTCATAAGCTTTTCTAACACTGATACCTGCATTGGATATTAAAACATCAATGCCTCCAATTAATTGGTCTACTTTTTCAAAACCTTTTACAACGTCTTTTTCTACGCTAACATCCACTTTGACAGCGCCTATTATTCCTGGATTGCTATTCAACACCTCTTGAAACGCACTTTCATTGATATCAAAAATAACAACCTTTGCGCCTTCTTTTACAAATCTCTGTGCAGTTGCAAGTCCTATCCCACTTGCGCCACCTGTAACCACAACTCTTTTTCCTTGAAGATCTTCATATTTGGCCATTTAAAAGCCCCCTTTATTTTTTTATCTCATTAAACAGCTCTAAGACTCCCACCTCTATAGGTGACGAGATCAAGAGCTGCTAAATTCTAAAGTTGCCTTTTTGCCCCAAGCTTGCTTGGCAAGGCAAAACGGACAGCAGTGAG
>JADQBM010000072.1 GCA_016278615.1 Clostridia bacterium
GCACTGCACCCTCCTTAATCGGCAAAGGAGTATCCCCTCTGCACTCCCCCTTTTTAATATAATAGGAAATCGATATTTCCTATTATATTAAAAAAACCCTGAACATTGTCCAGGGGCGATGAATTCGCGGTACCACCCTAGTTATAAGCACATACAAATTAGCTTGTCCTGCTTATCTCTTAAATACATAACGCGTACAAAACGTGCATTCTTACTAGAGTTTTCAGAATACAGGCTCCAAGGTGATTTTCAGATCCGCCTTATGTTAACAATCTTTCATCTTATGATTGTCTCTCTTTAAACTGTACGGTCTTACTTGCCTTTTCTTTGCCTTTTTTATGATTTTCTAATTTATTTTATACAAATGCCTCTTATAATGTCAAGTCTTAGTTCAAAATTTAATATTTTTTTTACATCTTTGCAATGATTTCCTTGATTCTATCTTCTGTTATAAGCTCTGTGATTTGCCTCTCAGTTCCATTCTTGCTAATAATAACAGAAGGAATTTTTTTAATATGTAATTTCTCCATAAGCCCTTTTGCTTTATAAATATCTATAATATAGAAAAAATACTGCCCTTTTAATTCTAATTCCATCTTTTCTATCATTTCTAGCAGCTGACTTTGATCCTCTTCAATTGAGTTATAGGCAAAAGTAATGCTTGGCTTTTCTACCTTCATTCTTTTATTTTTAAAGGCTTTGTTCTTAAGTAAATATTTTTCTGCATGGACACTTGCAATTGCCCCATCGCTGGCACAAGTCACCACTTGCCTTAAGAATTTATCTCGGATGTCCCCAATTGCATAGACGCCTTCGATATTTGTTTCCATATTCTCATTTGTAATAATATACCCCTTATCTGTCATATGAATAATGTCTTTATATATATCCGTATTGGGTATGTACCCAATAAATTCAAAACAAGTATTGCAACCAATAGCATCTAATTCATTAGTTTTAAGGTTTTTTAAAACTACTTTTTTTAATTGTGTATCTCCTTCAAAATGATTGACAATGGTATTCCATCGGATTTCTATTTTGGGATTATTTAGAGCAAGATTCTTAAGGTCGTCACTGCAATCTATTTTATCACAGTCCGTAGTAGCCGATAAAACAACTTTATCTGCAAATTTGGTTAAAAATAAACTTTCTTCAATAGCCATGTCCCCTGAACCAATTACAACAACTACTTTTCCAATATTAACTGCCGCATCACAAACTGAACAAAAAGTAATGCCTTTTCCTAAATACTGATCTTCATTTTTTGCTCCAGTCACTTTTGGTCTTCCCCCTGAAGCAATAATCACTACTTTGGCTTCATATGTATCTCTATAGGTTCGAATTTTTTTTATTTCTTCTTCCAAATCCACTCCCTGTACATCTGTAAGTCTAAAATTTACTTTAAACCGTTTTGCCTGCTGATAAAAAAGATCCATGAGACCTTTACCGGTAATGCCTTCGGGAAAGCCCGGATAGTTCGCTATTTCATTCATATTAATTGCAAGTCCTCCAACCAGAGCTTGTTCAATAATCAATGTTTTTAGTCCCGTTCGCCCTGCATATATCCCTGCGGTCAAACCTGCTGAACCTCCCCCAATAATCACAACATCATACTGCTCAACTTTCTTTTCCCTCATAACCTTCCTCTCATTCATCTCTTATCTTTCAATTTTCAGTTGTCTTTTCATGTTGAATCCGTTCTGTCCCCTGTCCCCTGTCACCTGTCATCTATACCCTATCTATTTCACTTTTTCTATAATGATTTCCCATTCGCCATCATCTATTTCCTCTATTTCAACGTGCTGTCCATTCTTTCTTGCCCAGTCAGGCAAATTTTTCATGGCACATATATGGTCTACCTGTACAATTAACACCTCGCCCATATCCAGCTCCTTTAAACGATTCTCTGTTTTCACCAATGATTCCGGACATGCGTCCCCTAGACAATCCAATACATATTCTTTCATTTCAAAGCTCCTCTCACACATAAAATCCCTCAATTTCCTATGATAAGTGAATCCTATATAATTTATATACAATTCTTAATGCATTTATTTCATATTTTATGACTTTTCAATGATTATTTCCCACTCACCATCATTCACTTCTATGATTTCCACATTGTGCCCCTCTCCTCTTGCCCATACAGGCACCTTGGTTCCTGCACAGATCTGATCAGTTTGGACAATTAGCGCATCCCCTACCTCTAATTGACTCAATGCCCCTTCTGCTTTTTCCATAGAAACCCGGCAATCCATACCAATACAATCCAATACCAATTCTTTCATATTATTCCTCCGCTTCATATTTTTATATAATATAATCCAAAAAGGTAAAAATAATAGTAATAGTCAATAAGGATATTATGGGTCCTTCTGCTATACAAAAGTGAATGCCTTGAGAGGTTTTATTACAAGAATAAGCAATGAAAAAAACAGAAATTGTTGATTTGATTTCATAGAAATGTCATTAGATATCAGCAACTTGAAAATTTTATTCCTCTTTGCAAATAATAATGATAAAATATTTACATTGACTTGTTATATAATATTTTAGTAGGAGCGTTAATATGAGATGTAGGATAAAATATATTGTTTTTTTAATTATATGCTTATTTGTTATTTTTTTCAATATAGGATGTACAGAAAAACAAGAAATAAATGATATTTCCATCGCTGAACAATATGGACTTGCTTATGCGCCCATTCAAGTCATGAAAGAAAGACAAATGCTGGAGAAGAAACTTCCTGAAGATACAATAATAAATTGGGTGAAGCTTGTGAACACAGCTGCTATAAGGGAATCCATGATTGTAGGCGATGTAGATGTTGGCTTTATGGCGATACCGCCTTTTTTAATTGGCTGGGAAAAAGGCATGGAATGGAAAATCTCTACAGGATTGACATGCAGTCCTATTGGTTTAATAACTTATAAAGAAGACATTAAAACCCTTCACGATTTAAGTCCCCAAGACAGAATTGCACTTCCACAACCTGGTAGCATTCAGCATATCCTTTTATCTATGGCCGCAGAAAAAATGCTGGGAGATGCGCAGAGGTTTGATAATCAACTCATCAGCATGTCTCATCCAGATGGCATGCAGGCCCTTATTGTAAAACAAGATGTCTCTGCACATTTTACAGCGCCACCCTATTTGAACCAAGAATTGAAAATCGAGGGTATGCACCAAATTCTTAGTGGAAAGGAAGCCATGGGCAAGGATTTTTCTTTTATTGTTGGGGCTTCTACCCTAAGATTTCATGATAACAACAAAGAATTATATGATATATTTTTTACGACTTTAAACGAAGCCATAACATTTATTAATGTACACCCCCAGGAAGCCGCTACCCTTTTATCCGAAATTTATGATATGAGCCCAGAGGAAACTTTGGATTACTTAAAAGATATGGAATATACCACAACAGTTAAAGGTATTTTTGAGTTCTCAGATTTTATGGTGCAGAATGGTTATTTAGAACACTCTTTTGGCCATGTAGATGAAGTGCTATTCAAAGGTGTTGCTTATGAAAAATAATATAAGATCATTTTTTTGGGTTACTATGATATTTGCTCTCTGGCAAATTGTGTATTTAACAAAGACTTTTCCAGAAGTTCTATTCCCCTCTCCAACCTCAGTCATCACGTCACTGTTGGATGCAATCCTTGATGGCTCAATGATACAAGCGATTGGGTATTCTTTATGGGTTATCTTCATGGGGCTATTTATCGGGGTTTTCTTAGCCGTTTCATTTTCTTTTCTTTCTATTCGATGGGAAGTCTTTGAAAGCTTTATTAGAACCTGTATCTCCATCGCACATCCTCTTCCTGGTATCGCACTGCTTCCCTTGATTATTTTATGGATTGGTACAGATTCTAAAGCCATTATTTTTATTATTGTTCACTCGGTGTTATGGCCTTTAGCATTAAACCTCCTTACAGGTTTTCAAGCTGTTCCGGAAATATACATTCAGGTTGGTAGAAATATCGGCTTGTCCAGATTAAAAATGATGCTTCATATTTATCTGCCAGCCTCTCTTCCATTTTTTATTTCTGGTTTGAAAATTTCTTGGGCAAGAGCATGGCGCGCTCTTGTAAGTGCAGAAATGATATTTGGTGCTGCCGGTGGCATAGGCGGTATTGGCTGGCTTATTTATAAAAATAGAGTTTTTATGGATACCGCAGGCCTTTTTGCCTCTATCATCGTCATTATCTCAATTGGTATTATGGTTGAAAACTTATTATTCGCTTTCATAGAGAAAAAAACACTTAAGAAATGGGGAATGCATTCATGAGTCCCTTGTTAAGAGTTGAACATTTATACAAATCTTATTTTAACAATGATGAAAAGAAAGAGATAATACATGACTTGAATCTCAATGTATTTGAGAAAGAGTTTATTTGCATCCTTGGAAAATCGGGATGTGGGAAGTCAACATTACTTAAGACCATTGGAGGATTTGATACAGACTATCAAGGCATTATTGAAGAGAATGGTTTATTGATTACTTCTCCATCAATAGAAAGAGTTATGATCTTTCAAAACACTAACCAACTACTACCATGGAAAAGTGTCCTGGAAAATATCGTTTTTCCTCTTAAAGCACAATATTCTCATTTTAAAAAAGAAATCCTTCAAACCATTGCCAAGGAATATATGAGCTTGGTAGGAATGAGTGCCTTTGCAGATTACTATCCCTATCAACTTTCTGGGGGCATGAAGCAGAGAACAGCCTTAGCAAGGGCTCTTGCATTAAAGCCATCTATTCTTTTAATGGACGAGCCTTTTAGCAGCTTAGATGCCATGACACGTTCTTCTCTTCAAGACTTACTTACTGAAATTTGGCAGAAAGTGAATTCTACCATATTATTTGTTACACACGATATTGAAGAAGCCATGCGGCTTTCAACAAAGATAGTGGTGATGGATTTTGCACCTAATTCCGTTAAAGGTATTATTAAGAATGACTTATCTTTTCCAAGAGGAGATTTAAATGAACAATACATTGCTCTGAACTATGCAATCACCCAGTTATTATATAAATAAAAAAAGTGGGCTAATATAATAGAAAATCTATATTTCCTATTATATTAAAAATAGAACGGCTTTCTCAAGGAAAACCGTTCTATCTATCTTTTTATTTCTATTTACTATTGTACGACTTCAAACCCTTCATTTGCCCATCCACTTGGATCCGTAACAGGGGTTCCCATACCGGACTTAAGTGAAACAGCATCATAACCTAACGCTCTTAGTCCTCCAACCGTTTGACCTGCTGTTTGGCCACTGTAGCAATAAATGACGATTGTTTTGTCCATGGGAAGATCTCCAAAGCTTTCTTGCATTCCAGCAACAAATGGGATATTGATAGCGCCAGGAATATGTCCAGCTGCATAGTCTTCTGCTTGTCTAATTGAAACTACATAATAGCTAGTATCTTCTGCATCCATAAGCTCCTTTAAATCTGCGGCAGGGATAATATTGTTGCCATATGATGCATTCATATTATCAAAGTAGCTTCCAATCATTTCAACAAATTCTGAATCTAATTCACTTCCTTGTGGTTCATCAAATACAGCCACATCTGTTGTTATAATATCTTCGAAACCTTCAACCTTACTGATTCCTAAATTATAACCATATTTTACTGATTGTACATCATATCCAGCTATCTTAAGAAGTCCCACAGTTTGTCCTGCAGTCTGTCCTGTGTAACAATAAACATATATGGTTTCATCCATTGGAAGACTATCCAAATTATCCACCAAAGCGCTTGTATTCCAAGGTACATTGATGGCTCCAGTTACATGACCTTCGGCATAAACGTCTGCCTGTCTAATATCCAAAATGAATAACTCTTCTCCGGCTTGAACCTTAGCTACAAAATCTTCATTTGAAACAATAATTTTTGGTAACTCAGCAAAGAACGCATTTGCAGCATCTTCGACGCTAACGGTTGACTCTTCAACGGGTGTTTCAACTGGTGTGTCAGCATTGGTATCTTCTGCAGGTGCATCCGATCCGCCACATGCTGCCAATGAAAACACTAACATTAAAGCAAGTAAAACTGCAAATATTCTTTTTCTCTCTAAAAACATATTATTCATCCTCCCTATTGTTGTTATATTTTTAACATATCGGCTAATGTCATTATATCATTAAATAATTACTGCTATATCATTGATTCTTCAATGCAGTATAAGAAAAAACGATAGCCTGTGCGATCAAGAAGAGAGATAATAGATAACAGATAAGGTAGAAGAGAGATAAGAGATAAGAGATAACAGATAATAGATAATAGATAATAGTTATGGTTAGTTTTGTGTTCACAAAACTTTCATTTTATGTTTTTCTTAAATTGCAGATTTTGTATAACAAAATCTGCCTCAACTTTTATCTATTATCTGTTATCTATTATCTATCCTTTGTTCTGTTATCTGTCATCTATTATCTATAATTAAAAAACCCCCAAATGGGGGTTTTTAGGAATTATCTTGCTGGTTGGGTTGAACTGGTGGTAAATCTTCAGATTGTTGTTGGGGGAGAGAGTCGTCAGAAGTATATTCCAGCCAAGCACCATCGTATAATTTTAGATTTCTATAACCTGCATTATACAGTACAAGATAAGTTTGGGCTGCTCTTATAGATGTTTTACAATACATAATACTGGTATCCTCTGGGACAACTCCATTTTCAATATACATAATTTGCACATCCTGAACAGAACGATATTCGCCATTTGGATAATTATTATTTATATAATCTATATGAATAGACGTAGGTATGGTACCCGAATCAAATTCTTCCTTTGTTCTTGTATCTAAAAACTTTACCCCTTCTTTAGGCTCATTAATTTGTGCCTTAACCTCATCCAGGGTTGCAATCATCTCTGTATTTTTACTGTCAATTTCATAAGAAGCCTCTGAAACGGTAGTGTTATCCTTGGATACCTGAGCACCTGCTTCTACGAGTGCTTTCAATCCTCCACTTACAACCTTAACATTTTCATGCCCATATACCTTCATGGTCCACCAAAGTCTCGCAGCATCCATATTATTGTTATCATCATAAATAAGAACCATTGAATCATTTGAAATTCCTGCTTTACCAAGAGTATTGCCCACTTGGTCTGCAGGAGCTAACATATTGGGAACCGGATCTGAAACAACAATGTCTTCTCTTTCAATATTTACAGCACCCTGGACATGCCCTTTGTCCAAATAAACACTATTTTTTTGAGTATCTACCATAACGACGCCTTCATTACTAGCCATACTTAGGGCAGTATCTGCTGAGATAATCTCAGTGCCTGTTTCATCAAATTCGTATCCACCGCATCCTGTTAATGAGAGTATAAATATTAGAATCAGTAAAAACCCAATTGGCCTTGTTTTTCTAATCATTTGGGACGCCTCCATTCTATTTTTTGTTATTTTAACTTATTATATGGGATATATCGTGACCCCGCTTATTTGTTGTCCTGTTTTTTATGTTTATATGAGATCATCCAGTATGCTAAAATAATGATATAATAAATGAGTTAAATGAAGAAAGAATAAACGAGGTTATCATATGCAAATACCAGATCGTATCCATAAAAATCCAGATATTGTTTTTTATATATTCATCCTTCTTTACACCTTCATTCATATTCTCTTCATTACAGATTTTCCCTTTGTTCATTCAGATGAATCCTGGCTCAGTGGACTGAGCCGAAATATTTTATCATCAAAGGATTTGTCCGTAACGGAACCTTTTTTTAATCTTTATCCAAGAAATCCTCATGCCATTAAAACGCTTTTTCACTTGATCCAAGGAGCAGTTATCCAAGTTTTTGGGTACAGTCTTTTTAATATGCGTTTGATATCTCTTGCCTTTGGTGTCCTGTTCCTTTATTTTTTCTATAAAACAGGGCGTTATCTGTTTTCTCCATGGATTTCTTTATTAGCCACGTCCATTTTTGCATGGGATATTCAGTTTATTTATGCGTCACATTTTGCACGTCAAGAAAACCTATTGGTCTTTGTTTTCATGGCTGTATTTTATTATCATGTAAAGCATATGAATCACTTGTCCAAAAAACATGCCATCATTTCAGGTCTTGTTATTGGTACGAGCATTGGAATTCATCCCAACAGTTTTATCATCGCCTTACCCTTTGTCTTCATTTATGCCTATCTGCTTCTGAAGAAAAAAAGGAATGGCGCTCTTGTTTTGTCTTTTATTGCAACCTTGGGAATCTTCGCATTCTTTTTTATCGTGTTAAGTTTCTCTTTCAATCCCACTTTCATCTCTGATTACACAGCCTATGGACAGACATTAGGTGTTACAAATTCTTTACCAAGTAAGTTCATACAGCTCAAAGACTTCTTCTTAAAACTCTATTACGGAATCAGTGGTACTTACTATACCCCCAATATAAAGTTTCAGTTTGTTCTTTTCGTCGCTTCATTGTTTTTATCGCTGTTTGTATTTATAAAAGATAAAAATCAAACAACCCATGAATTCATACTTCTTTGTTATTTGTCCATAGCGGGGATTCTATGTGGCATTATTCTTATTGGTCGTTTCAATGCAACTAGCATCATCTTTTTGTTTCCATTGCTTTATCTATTGTTATTTACTCTTTTAACAAAAATTCCAACTTCAATCAGAATTACTTCTATGACCATCATCCTCTTAATGGTTGCCATGAATAGTGCCCAAAATATCTACCCCTATACACAAACAAGCTATGGGTATTATTTGGATGAAATCGGCAATACCGTGCCAAAGGACAGCATTGTTTTAGCCAATCTAAATTGTGAATACTATTTTGACAACCATAAGTTATTGGATTACCGTAACTTAGCTTATTTAGAAGAAAACAAAATGACCTTTTCTGATTTTATAAGAAAGAACCATATTGCCTATATTATCTACCCAGAGGAAATGGATTTCATCTACAACAACCGTCCTGTATACAACGGTATATATGGCAACTTATACCCCTATTACGAGGACATGCAACAGTTTTTACAAAACAACTGTCTATTGATGGATTCATTTTATTCTCACTACGGTATGCGCATCTCCCGCTATTTTTTAGACAAAGAATGGCATGTGAAAATATATCAAGTGAAGCCGGATTAAAGTAATCCGGCTTACAGTTACTTAAGTGCTTTTAAAAGCGATTCCTTAGAAATATTCTCTGTTATAATACAATCCACTTTGCCATCTTTAATAATGGCCACAGCAGGATATTCTTTGACACCCAATCTATTGGCAAGGCCTTTTGATTTGTAGACGTCGATCTTACTGAAATAATATTGGTCCTTGTAGTCAAGTTCCATTTTTTCAATCTCAGAAAGTAGTTCCCTCTGATCTGCTTCAATGGCATTAAATACATAAGCAACGCCTGGTTTATCTTCTTTCATAACATGGCTTACGAATGCTTCACTTTCAGCGATGTATTTTTCAGCGCCTACTCCCGCAGTTGCACCATCACCTACACAAGTTGCCACTTGTCGAAGGTATCTGTCTCGAACATCCCCTACTGCATAGACCCCTTCCACATTGGTTTCCATATTTTCATTGGTAACAATATATCCTTTGTTTGTTATATCAATGAGGCCTTTAAAAATATCTGTATTGGGAATGTATCCTATAAATTCAAAGCAAGTATGACAGTCAATTGGGATTAGTGCCTCTGTTTTTAGATTTTTAAGAACAACTGTCTTAAGTTCTTCATCCCCTTCAAAGTGGTCTACTACCGTGTTCCATTGGAATTCCATTTTACTGTTTGCTAATGCAGCTGCTTTTGCTATTTCATTACAATCCATTTTTCCCTCATCATGAATGATGGATACAACCACTTTATTTGCGAACTTTGTTAAGAAAATACCTTCTTCTATGGCTGCGTCTCCAGATCCAATGACCACTACAGTTTTGCCAGTATTGGCTGCTGCATCACAAGTTGCGCAAAATGCTATACCCTTACCTAAATAATCTTCTTCTTTATCCGCACCAGTCACTCTTGGTCGTCCACCAGAGGCAATAATAACTACTTTTGCCTCATATATATTTCTAAAGGTCTCAACTTTCTTAATTTCACCTTCTAACTCAACTTTTCTCACATCTGTAAGCTTAAATTTAACATCAAATTTTTTAGCCTGCTGATGGAAAAGCTCCATTAACCCTTTCCCTGTTACGCCTTCTGGGAAACCTGGATAATTTTCTATCTCATTGGTGTTGGTTGCAAGGCCGCCAACCAAAGCTTGTTCTATAATCAAAGTACTAAGTCGTGCACGTCCAGCATAGATAGCAGCTGTCATTCCTGCTGCACCTCCACCTATCACGACAACATCATATTGTTCAACTTTTTTTTCTCTCATGAAAAAGACTCCCTTACATAAAGTATTTTACTAACAATTTACTCCCTACCACTGCTCCAAAGAACATAAAGAAAGCAAAGACCCAACCAGAAAGCGAAAGTGACGCGATGCCGCTAAATAAAGCGCCAATGTTACAGCCATAAGCTATTCTTGCACCATACCCCATTAGAAGGCCTCCGAAAGCTGCAGCAACAATCTGTTTTTTTGATTTTATTTTCTTTATCTTAAACTGTGAAGCCGCCAAAGTAGCAAAAAGAGCTCCGAAAATGATTCCTAAATTTCTTAAACTTCCAGGGTCGTTGAGCAGCCCCCCGTCTAAGGTAGCTTGAGCACCTGAACTACTAAAATAGTACCACCGATCTACACTTCCTCCTACTGCCTCAAACATCCAAGCACCCCAATTTGCAAACACCCCAGAGACACCCCAGGGATTTCCAGAGGTTGCAAACGTTACAATTTGAAAAAGAGAAAGCAATATAGCGCCTGTAATATAAGGCCATGCATCTTTAAACCACTTCTTGTAAAATTTATTATCTTGTAGTTTCAATTTTCTACCCTCCTTAAAATCAATTAAGAATTAAAAATTAAGAATTAAGAATTAAGGTGGATTTTGTACCAAAATCTTCATTAACTTTCATCTCTTAACCTTTTCATCTATAATCTCTTTCTTTTTTTCAGTTTTCATCTTTTCAGAAATTTTCGGACAGGCACGGGGACCAGCCCCTACTTACACTTAAACTTAAACTTCAAAGTATAAGCTTTTACACTTTCTCTATAACAACTTCCCATTCTCCATCATCTACTTCTTCGATTTCTACGTTGTGACCATTTTTTCTTGCCCATTCTGGAACATTTTTCATGGCACAACTGTGATCAATCTGTACAATGAGTAGGTCTCCAACTTCAATTTCTTTCAATGCATTTTCTGCTTTAATTAAAGGCACTGGACACGCTTCACCTAAACAATCTATTGTAACTTCTTTCATAATAAACCCTCCTAAAATTTAATTAATAATTAATAATGAATAATTAATAATTATGGTCAGAAATTTTGCTTTCAGCAAAATTTCTACCGATTTCTTTCATTTCTCTTTTTATAAAATTGACGTTTTGGAACAAAACCTTCCTCAATTGTTCATTATTCATTGTTCATTGTTCATTCAAAGAATAAACTATTACACTTTCTCTATAACAACTTCCCATTCACCGTCATCTACTTCTTCAATTTCTACGTTGTGACCATTCTTTCTTGCCCATTCTGGCACATTTTTCATGGCACAGCTGTGATCAATCTGTACAATAAGCAGATCCCCTGCTTCAATTTCTTTCAGTGCATTTTCTGCTTTAATCAAAGGTACTGGACACGCTTCACCTAAACAATCTAACATAACTTCTTTCATAATCATTACCTCCATAAATTTAATTAAGAATTAATAATGAATAATGATGGTCAGAATTTTGCTTTTAGCAAAATTTCTACCGATTTCTTTCATTTCTCTTTTATAAAATTGAGGTTTTGGAACAAAACCTTCCTCAATTGTTCATTATTCATTGTTCATTGTTCATTTACCTACCTCTTCTACTTAAACTTAAACTTCAACTTCAATTTTCGCTTTGGCTTTTTCTGTTTTCCCATTTATCTGCTAAAATATAGAGTGTTGCGATAATTAACAGATTAACCAATAAGCCTCCTACCCAGCCAAATATATCTGGTAAGAATACTGCTTTTCCTTTTAAAATAAAGTTTAACTTCCACCAACCAAAGTGATAAGCACCCAATAGTGATCCTAAAATAAAAAATCCAAGGGTTAACACATTCATAACGAACCCTTCTCCAACTCTCATCAAGGTGCCTGATGCACACCCCCCTGCGATTACCATCCCGATACCAAACATAAAGGCTCCTATGGCAGTTGCAAAACTAATAGGGGCAATATAACTTTGCCCTGGAATTGGAAGTCCGTTTACATAATATCCGTATTTAATCGCAGTAAAACCTATTGTCGTCATAGCAAATGCAATCAGAACTGCTCTTGTGACAGAAGTACTTCCAGTTAAATATGGATCTCTCATGGATGCAGTAAAACAAAACCTGGACCTTTGCAAAATAAAACCAAAGCAAGCTCCTGTCATCCAAAATAACGCAACTTGGGCATCCTTAGTGATGAGATATGCTGCAAATGCGACTAGAAGTATGATCAATACAGTTGCATGAGGAATCATATTCTTTTTTGGTTTTCTAGAGCTTCCAGCTCTTGAACTCCTGCGTATACTCTGAGCACTTTGTGCTTCAGCCATCTGCTTCACCTCCTAAATGATATTTTATTAACAATCTTGTTTTAATTTTAACACAATATCAAGTCACCATTATATCCGATAAACCAATATTGCATCGGATTTGACAATAGCTCCTTAGATTTTTGTTGATAGATTTTTGTTGATAGATTTTGATTGTAAAGGTATAATATTGTAAATACTTAAAGAAAATATCTTCATATCACTTTTTTAATGAGAGGGTTTAATTATGCATATAGAAAATTTTGATTACTTTTATCAAGTTGTTAAGGCAAAGAGTATTTCAAAAGTTGCAAAAAAACAGCATATTTCTCAATCTGCACTAAGTCAACAAATTCAAAAATTTGAAGAGAGTATTGGTGTTGACTTATTAGAAAGAAGTAATAAAGGCGTTACTCTAACGCCAATGGGTGAAGTGGTTCTAAAATATTCAGAAAATATTATTAGAACCTATAATAAAATGTTAGCAGAAATTGATAGTGGTATAGAAAATACTGCAGTTATTAAAATCGAAGCCAACTATGCCATTACAGATTATTCTCTACCTTGCACCCTTTATAAAGTTAAAGAAAAATTTGGTTATCATAAATATGAATTAACTTCTAATTCTTTCGTTGATATTGTGGATAATGTCATCAATAACATCTGTGATGTAGGCTTTATTTATGGATCTCCCGATTCCGACGAATTACAAATTGAGAAGGTCGGAAGCAATACTGTGGTACTCATCTCAAACAGTGAGAAAAAAATCAAGTCGCCTATTCATCTTCAAGATTTGTTTAATTACCCTCTGATCACTTTAAATGATAAGTATGAAATGAAGAACACATTAAAGAAAGATTTAATGCGTTTGGGTTATAGTTACGATGATTTGAATATTGTATTTGAAACAGATTCCATTGAAGCCTTGAAGTCTTCTGTTGCGAGAGGACACGGTCTTGGATTTATCCCATATATAGCTGTTAAAGAGGAACTCTATAGAAAAAAGTTTGATATCGTAGAAATACAAGATTATAATATGAACCAAAATGTATATATGATTAGTAAAGAAGGGCAAAAAAAGAACAAAGCCGTCAATGAATTTATTGATGCCTTTAAGGAAATTGGAAGTAGTAGTTTTTGTTAGCTATAAGACTGTTATGAATATTTCCCAAACACCATTTATAACTTCTTCTTTTTCTATTTTGACTTTTGCTCTTTTGAAATTATCTGTTACAGACTCTACCACACAACTGTGATCTGAGATAACTTTCAGAGTATCTCCACTTTTCATGCTCTGGAGTTCTTTTTTTATTCTAAGAACAGGAATGGGACAGATTTCGCCAAAACAATCTAACTCGCGATCACGATTCATTACTCTCACCTGCTGTTTTTATATATTATTATCATATACAATATTATATATTATCCTCATTGATAATCAAGGTGGTAAAAATGGAAATACCTTTTAATAAAATCTACTTAACCGGTAATGAAGAAAAATATGTATCCCTTGCTATTCTTAATATTGATGCACAAAAATATACCCATGGCTGTGCAGAATGGATTAAAAATCATATGAATGCCTATAAAGTCTTCATGACCTCATCCGGAACCTCTGCTCTTGAGGTCGCTCTTAACGCATTGGAAATAGATAAAGGAGATGAAATTATTCTGCCTTCTTTTACCTTTCCCTCCACTGCAAACGCTGTTTTATTAGCAGGAGGAACCCCTGTTTTTTGCGAGATTAATTCCAGTACTTTATGCATGGATTATGATGACTTTGATTCCAAAATGACTTCTAAAACAAAAGCTGTCATTCCTGTTCATTATGGTGGCAATGCCTATGCACTTGATAAAATACTTCAACTTGCAAGGACCAAAAATCTATATGTTGTTGAAGATTCTGCCCATGCTTTTGGCGCTTCTTATCTCAACAAGCCCTTAGGAACTTGGGGGGACATGGGAATATTTAGTTTTCATTCAACTAAAAACATTACCTGCGGAGAAGGCGGTGCCCTTCTACTGAATACTAAAAATGAATCTATAAATAATCAAGTGGATTCCCTTTATCACAATGGAACCAACCGAACTGAATTCCTTCAAGGTAAAACGCCCTACTACAACTGGCAAAACTTAGGTCTTAACCCTCATCCTTCAGAATTATCTATGGCTTTCCTTTATAGCCAGCTCATAGCTTCTAAGGCTCTGACCTTATCAAGACAAAGCGCATATAAAAAGTACCAAGCTTATTTTTTAGATGCTCAAAAAAGGCATTCCTGTATTGAATCTTACTCCCAAGAAAGTAGAAAGGCCAGTAGTAATTACCACATCTTTTATGTTGTTTTTGAATCAAATAATATAAGAGATTTTATGATGAACCAAATGAAAGAAAGGGGTATTTCTGCTGCTTTTCATTTCATGCCTTTGCATAGCTCCGAAATGGGACAAAGTTTAGGATACAAGCATACGGACCTTCCCATAACCGAAAAAATTTCCAAATGTGTCCTGAGATTGCCACTTTACAATTATATGAGGGAAGAAGAAACAGAATATATCATTGAAATAGTTGACCAGCTATTGAGGGATTTGTGATGATTAAAAATCGTATTTCAGTTGTAATACCTGTATATAACGGGCATCTATCCTTAAAAGAGCTTTCCATGAAATTAAACAAAACATTGACCAAAATATGTCCTGAACACGAAATTATTTTAATTGACGATGGCAGTCAAGATAATAGCTGGCAAATAATACAGGAACTCCATAAAGAACATTCCAATATAAAGGGTATTAAGTTAAAAATGAATTATGGACAGCAAAGTGCTATTTTATGCGGTCTTTCAAAAGCTGCATTTGAATATATTGTGACCATGGATGATGACTTACAGCATAATCCCCATGACCTTTTACACCTCATTAAAGAAGTAGAAAAAGGTTATGATGTGGTATACGGAGTTTCAAAAACAAGGTATCATTCACCTTATCGAGTTATGGGGTCAAAAATAACAGATAAACTGTTTAACATTCTTTTAAAAAAACCTGACCATATTAAAATAAGCAGTTTTCGTGTCATGAGAAAAGAAACCGCCCAGAAGATTATGATTGCATCCAGGGATTATGGTTATGTTTATATTTCTGCCGCCACTTTTAAAGTAACCAACCGTATCCAATCCATATACATTACCCACAACAAGCGGAAATACGGTACAAGCAATTATCATTTTTACAAACTCCTGAAAATTTTTATCAAAATATATATCTATTATTCTCAAAACCCACTATGTAAACTTTTCAGAAAAACCGAACCGATTTATGAAATAGAGGAAAATACATTTTTAAAATAAAGATAATAGATAACAGATAATAGATAAGAGTTAAGGTAAGTTTTGCTGAAGCAAAACAATCGATATTATATATAATCAAAATTTTGTTTATACAAAGTTTTTTCCTTAATTCTTAATTCTTAACTCTTGAAGCCCTAGCAGTAATCTCTGATTACGTCGCAGGTCTCATACAGAAACTCTCCAATCTCTGATTGGTTAAGAGTTTTTCAGTTAATTCTTAATTTTTGTATTTATCATCTTACCAAGTTATATAAAAAGGAGTCGCCATGCGTTTACTGATTCTTGGGGCTGGGAGTTGTCAGCTTAATGCCATACTAAAAGCAAAAGAAATGGGAATAGAAGTGGTTGCATCAGATTACTACCCTCATGCACCGGGTAAAGCTTATTCTGATTTTTCAGATTTGACCAGTACCTTCGATACAAAGGGAATGGTTCAAGTCGCAAAAAAATATCAGGTAGATGGCGTCATGACTTTAGGAACTGATCAGCCTGTATATACCTGTGCCCATACAGCTCAAACTTTGTCCCTACCAACACAAATAGATGTCATCACTGCAAAAGCCGTAACCAACAAACGAACGATGAAATCCATCCTATTAAACAATCATATCCCTACAGCAAAACATAAGCTTCTATCAATAAACTTTAAAGATCATGAGCTGAAGGATCTAACATTTCCTGTTGTTATGAAACCTTTGGATTCTCAGGGGCAAAGAGGCGTTTATAAACTGAAATCATTAGAAGAAATTAGACAATACATTGGTAAGTCCCTTTCCTTTTCCCGAGAAAAGACTGTACTGGTTGAAGAATTCTACCAAAGCGATGAAATTACAGTGAGCGGATGGGTCCATAACAAAAAACTAACACTCCTTACCATTACGGATCGATTAACATTTAACCGTTTTCCTGTTATCGGCATCAGTTACGGACATATTTTTCCAACAAAGCATTTTAAAAAATATTACGATGAAATTGCTCAAATCTCTGGAGCACTGGTCGAAGCATTTCAGATACAATCCGGCCCCATTTATTTTCAAATGCTCATAGGAGAAGAGGGTGTTAAAGTCAATGAGATCGCCTGTCGTATTGGGGGGGCCTATGAAGATGAACTCATTCCATTACTTACAGGGGTAGATATTCTTGACCTACTCATTAATGCATCATTGGGAAGTAAATATGATGTTTCAGGTTTAAATAAATACAACATTATAAAAAATAATAAATATGCTTCAGTCCAACTTTTTTTCGCGAAAGAAGGTAAAATTAAGTACTTAACACCCTTTAGCCAATTAAAAAAGTTGCCGTTTTTTATAAACGGCAGACATAACTATTCTACGGGCGACGAGATGAAAAGCATTGAAAATGCAGCTCAGAGAGCCGGATATATGATAATAACCGGTAAAAATCCAATAAATCTTGAAACCAATATTCATGAAGCTTTTAACCATCTTAAGATATTAGATGACCAAGGAAAAAATCTAATAGTGCCCTATCGTTGGTATTTGCAAAAGAGGGATTAGGGCTTATTGTATTAGAGGTTATTTAGAATAAAAACGAATAAAGGAATCGTTATAGCTGAAAAAAGTGTGCTGACGAATACGATCTGCGAAGAAAAATAACTGTCATTTCCATACTTTTCAGCTAAAAGTGGGGTCGTGGCTGCAGAGGGCATAGCTGTTGCTATGACGGGAATGCTGACCATGAGTCCCGAGAATCCTATTATTCTTAGAAGAAAAAGAACTATAAAAGGCAAAATGATTAATCTTAGAAAACTAGACAAGATAACCAGTCTGTTGGTAAAAATAGTGTTAAATTGCATGTCTGCCAGCATTGAACCAATAAATAACATGGATAAGGGTGAGGCAATGCTTCCCAACATATCCAAAACACCCGTAACAGTTGCGGGGAGTTCAATGGATAAAATCAAAAAAATCAATCCTAATAACACAGCAATCAAACACGGATTCATCAACCCTTTCAGATGCTTTAAATCAAAAAAATTCATTTTCTGATATTCTCCCTCTCTACTAGGTCTTGCAAGCAAGGTAACCCCATAAGTCCATGCAAACACATCATAGAAGATATTTACGATTACCATATAAAATAGCCCTTTTTCGCCAAAAAATACCAAGGAAATAGGAAAACCCATAAAACCTGTATTAGCAAAAATGGTCATAAACTGAATAATATCCTTCTGAGTTCCTTTTGCTCTCAATATCAAGGGGGTCACGAAGGATATTGCGATATAGAATAAATATAAACATGCACCCATGATTGCAACGTTTATAACCTCATAAATCATTTCTTTTGAATAAGTAAATGAAGACGTAGATTGAATAATCAGAGCAGGTAAAGCAATATATAAAATAAGGTTTCCTAAATCTTTGTTCATATTATTGCTGATAATTTTAGTTTTTTTCGACAAATATCCAATGCCAATTAAAATAAACAATATAAAAAACTGATTATATATACTCATTGACGTGCCTCCACCCATAGCTCTATCATTATGGTAATTATCTTACTTTGATTATGGTTCCTGCATTTAATAGCTCTTGCCTTTTCTCTATCCTTTACAACAAATGTCATATCTATATCTAGCAAATTCAAAAACACGGTGCTTTTATTATATATATTAAAATTTAAACAATCAATAAAATAATATAATAAAGCGCGCATAAAGGGAAACCTCTATGCGCACTAAGAGAAAACTATCTTTCTAGTACTCTTGTTTTTTTATTCCAGATTTAATTTGTTTTTCAAAATGTATTGAGTTAATATAAAATATCCCGCTGTACTCAAAGCTAAGGGAATAAAGATAAATAAAAGAATGGATTGAATGTCAGCAAAGGTTGCAGAATGAGAAAACCAATCAAATCGATCTATTAAAACTGCATAGAAAGCTGTGATGCTTTCACTTATAATCCCCAAAACAATATACATGCCAAAAGAAGCTAAAAGCTTATGCTTATTGAATAAATGCCCCAATGCAATAGCTGCATATATCATCAAGATGCCAGACGCAAGGGCTAGAAGACTTAGTAATATTGCTTCAAATCCAATGAGATAAATTCCTTTTCCTAAAAAGGTTTCCATTTCTTTTAACCCCATAGAAATGTCTCTAATTAATTCTCTCCATGTATCACCATTCAATATGAGTATGAAAATAGACAATAACGCTACAATGCCGCTGAAAATGACCCACACCATAGAAGAAAAGAGTTTATTCAAAATATGTTTCCAAGATGGCACAGGTAAGGTAAACATCAAGTAGCCTTCGTCGCCTAAGAGGTTTTTGTAAAACCGTTGTATCAAAACCACCAATGTCATGACCAAAGTTCCGATCATCAAAGTAACATATACGGTCATACTGATTCCTGCTGTGATGCTGGCAAACATTGAATTTTGGATAGGCTCTATTCTTATTAAACCAAAGATTCGGTTGATACCCGCAAAGATTATTAGAGCTAAGTATAGGGGAATAAACCAACGGCCCGTTGCCTTGATTTCATATCTTAAAAGTTTTCTTAACATTTGAATACCTCCCTAAACACAGCATCTACGGACTTTCCTTCTTCATCTCGGATTTCATCTACTGTTTTGGTCAAAACAATCTGACCTTCTTTAATAAAGATAATATCGTCTAAAATTTGCTCTATGTCTGAAATAAGATGTGTGGATAAAATCACCGTTGCATCTTCACTATAATTACTGATAATGGTATTTAGAATATAATCTCTGGCAGCAGGGTCTACGCCTCCTATAGGTTCATCCAACAGATATAACTGAGCTTCGCGACTCATGACCAAAATAAGTTGAACCTTTTCTTTGGTACCCTTAGACATGGTCTTGAGCTTATCATTGGGATCAATCTTAAGGCGCTTCATCATGTCGTATGCTTTTTCTGTGTTAAAGTCTGAATAAAAATCTTTAAAAAAACTTATGATCTCTGAAACCTTCATCCAGTCATTTAAATAGGTCGTTTCAGGCAAGTAAGACACTATTTTTTTTGTTTCGATCCCAGGTTTGTGTCCTCCAATATGAATTTCACCACTTGTTGGATTCAGTAGTTCATTGCATATCTTAATCAATGTGGTTTTCCCACTGCCGTTAGGTCCTAATAAACCCACGATTCGTCCTCTCGAAATATTCAAATTTATGTTCTCAAGCGCTTTCTTTTTGCCAAATTTTTTATAAAGATCTTTACACTCTAAGATCATGCTCATTCTATTTATCCTCCTTTAATATTGTTGCAATTCTCGTAATAATTTCATCCTTTTCCAAACCAAGGCTTTTCATCTTCTCAAGAAATTCATTGATTTGACTATGTGCGAGTTTATTTTTTGTCTCATTAACCATTTGAGCATCCTCCGTTACAAATCTTCCACTTGTTCGATGGGTAGATACCAATCCATCTTCCTCTAATTTGGCCAGGGCTTTTTGCATTGTATTTGGATTTACTGCAGCTACCTGTGCCAAATCTCTAACTGAGGGTAATTTCGAGCCAAGGGCATAGTCCCCTGAACAGATTTTAAGCTCTATTTGTTCAATCAACTGGGCATAAATAGGGCGATCCGAATTTAAATCCCATGGCATATTATCAATCCTCCTGTATTTTTTTGCTGTTGTATTATTGTATTAGCTAATTAATACAATAATACAATAAACTCTATCTGTCAATATATTTTTATTGAAAAAAATGCAAAAGTATTAAAACAGCTATTAGAATTATATTTGCACACCAAAAAGTGCACAAGGAATTTTTCCTTGTGCACTTAGGCTTAAAAAACGGTCAGTTTTGTATATCTTTTACTTTACTGCAGGTTTCGGAAGTTTGGCATTAATCATATTCATAAGATTATCTGTGTTTCGCATGGGATTAAACATAACGCCATCTTCTACATTCTGTAGTTTTGCTTTTTTGTCCTGGAATCCAAATCTATCTACATATAAAACGCCACCAAGAATTTCTCCAATCTCGGATTCTCTGTAATAGGGAAGATTGACTTCCATTTCATCAATAATGTCCACTATATCTTCATATGGCATATCGCTTTCAAGAACCCCAGCAATACCTGCTGCAATTTCCCAGTTGGTATATGCCACATCTCCATCTACTGCTTTTGAAACTCTTTGAAGCCTTCTTTCTGTATTGGTAAAAGTACCATCAACTGTTGCAAAGGATGAAGCTGGGAATACTACATCTGCCTTTTGTGCAGTTTCAGTCAAATGGGTATCCTGAACCATCAGGAACTCCAACTTACTCAGGTCGAAAGAGGTGTCTTCTCCAAATACCAAAAGTGCTTTCAATCCTTCAAGAGCTTCTGCTCCGTCGGTAATTCCAAGATCTACTAAGCCCTGGCTGTTATTCTTAGATTTCAGTTGCAGGATACCGTTTCTCGGTGCTCCTATGTGTCCTGAAATCACCGCTATGTTAGCAATCATTTGAGCAGCTTGGGTTGTGACAAAATTCTGCCCGAATACAATCATAGCTTTTTTTGCTAATCCATACTTTTCTGCAATTTCTTTAGCGGCGTCACTGACGACAACATTCTTGAGGCTATCCTTCAATGCATCAAAGCCTTCTGCATTTTGAGGTGTTTTTCCAGCATCTATTAGGGCCTTTACAACTTCTTTTAGGAAAGTCACATTATTATCAGGTGAGACAATGGTTTCTGCTCCGTGGATGGGTATTTCTTTGGGATTTATCACCATCAACTTAGCACCATTATTAACAGCCTGACGAATCTTTAGCATGGCTACTGGATTGTCATTGGGGCTGAATCCCACAAGTAAAATTAGGTTGGTAGATAGTAACTCATCAATGGTATTAGGGGATGCATCCATACCTAAGACACTTTCTAATCCGCTTTTTCTATTATTGAAACTAAAAACATTGGCACCTAATGTGTCTGCTAATCCTTTAAACACATAAGCCTCTTCATTTGTGTACCGATCTGAAACCGATACGCCTACTTTCTCTCTACCATGTTTAATAAAGGCACTTTGTACTTTCTTAGCCGTATAAACAAAAGCCTCATTCCAGCTTGTTTCTGTTAATTCGCCGTTCTTTCTAATTAATGGATTCACAAGGCGTCCTTCTGCCTTGTCAATATCAAACCCGAACCTTCCTTTACCACACAGAAGACCCTTGTTTACAGCGCCTTCACTGTCAGGAAGAGAACGAAGCAACATATTTCCTTTGTAGGTCAGTTTAGTGCTACATCCTACTGAACAAAATGCACAAGTCGTGTCTACGGATTCCGCATCTACTGGAACCGGCTTATCAATGCTAAGTCTTTCACCTAAAGCACCTGTAGGACACACGCTGATACATTGACCACAAGAAACACACCCGGATTCTATCAAGGGTTCGTCCATAGCAGGTTTTGCCATAGTATCAAAGCCTCGATCTACTAAACCAAGTGCTGTGACGCCCATGACCTGATCACATATTCTTACGCATAATCCACATAAGATACATTTGTTTGGATCTCTCATAATAAAGGGGTGATCATCTTCAAATTCAACCTCTTCATTTTCTCCTGAGAATCTTGCAGGCTCAACACCATATTCATTGGCAAAATCCACTAACTTACATTCAAAGTAATCATGGCATCCACATTCCAAGCATCTTTCAGCATCTTCTTTTGCTTGTTCTTCTGTATAGCCTTTCATGATTTCTTCAAAGTTTCTATTTCGATCTTCCGGTTTCAAATGACTCATAGAAGGTCTGAATCTTCTTTCTCTTTCTTCAAAATCTTCCGGTGTCATATCTGTTTTTTCTACAAAGTAGGGCTTCTCAAATCTTATTTTTTTACCTTCTAAGTAGGCATTAATTATTTGAGCTGCATTTTTAGCATCTGCAATGGCTTCAATAGCGATGGATATTTTATCATTAGAGCAATCGCCCCCAACAAATACGCCTTCCATACTGCTCATAAAGGTTTCTTTATCCGTCACAATACCTTTTCTCTTTGTTAACATGAGCTCTTCAAAGCCTACAGGATTTACTGCCTGACCAATTGCAACGATGACATTATCTACTTCGATAATTTCTTCTGCACCCTCAATAGGGACTGGCTTGCGTCTGCCGCTTTCATCCGGCTCCCCTAATTCCATTTTCTGCAATCGAATCTTTGTTACTTTCCCATCTTCATCTCCAATTATTTCTATTGGATTGGTGAGATATTTAAAAATAACGCCTTCTTCTTCTGCTTCTGCAATTTCGATTTCTTCTGCAGGCATTTCTTCTCTTGTACGTCTATAGATGTTGTATACTTCCTTTACGCCTAATCTTACAGATGTTCTGCATGCATCCATTGCCGTATTACCACCACCGACAATGGCAACTCTTTCTCCTAATTTTATTTCTTGATTACAAACGACCTTCTCAAGAAAATCGATTCCTCCCAAGACACCGTCTAAATCTTCTCCTGTACAGCCCATAGGTGCGCTTTTCCATGCACCCAGTGCAACATATACAGCATCAAAGTCATTTCTTATTTTTTGAAAGGAGACATCCTTCCCAATTCTTATATTGTTGATAAGCTCAACACCCATCTCGTGGATTGTAAGCACTTCTTCATCCAATACATCTTTAGGCAGTCTATATTCAGGAATGCCGTATCTTAACATACCACCCATTTGAGGCATTGCTTCATATACGGTGACATCATGCCCTTCTATTTTCAAATAATATGCCGCCGATAATCCACTGGGGCCACCGCCGATTACTGCTACTCTTTTACCTGTAGACGGCTTCATATCCGGTAAAAATGGATGATCTGTTCCCAAGTCCATATCTGCTGCAAATCTTTTTAAAAAGGCAATGGAAATGGGCTCATCTACCAGTTTTCTTCTACAGGCATCCTCGCAAGGATGTGGACATACTCTTCCAATAGCCGCCGGCAGAGGAATCTTATTCTTAATGAGTTTAAGGGACTCTTCATATTCTCCATTGGCTATCAATCCAACATATCCCTGACAATCCGTTCCCCCTGGACATGCCAACATACAAGGCGGTCTGCAATCGCCTATATGTTGAGACAGCAACAATTCAAGGTTTGTTTTTCTGGATTCTTTAACTCTTTGCGTATCGGTTCGAACGATCATCCCTTCTGATATTTCCGTAGCACAAGCTTTAAACAGCTTAGGAATGCCTTCAATCTCTACCATACATAAGCCGCAAGATCCATATATCTCAGTTCTTTCATCATAACAAAGGGTTGGAATGTAGATGTCATTTTCAATAGCGACTTCTAAAATAGTCTGACCTCTGACACCTGTCACTTCTTTTCCATTCATATTTAATCTAAACTTATTCACATTTCTCACCTCTTTCCATTAGTCTATTAGAATTGCTTTGAATTTACAGGAGCTTTCACATTTACCACATTTGATACACAGTTCCTGATCAATTTTATGCAATTTTTTAACTTCGCCTGTAATGGCATTAACTGGGCATTTTCTAGCACATAAAGTACATCCTGTACAGGTTGTTTCATCAATGGTGAAAGTCAAAAGTGATTTACAGGATTTTGCTGTGCATTTTTTGTTATAAATATGATCTTCATATTCATTTCGGAAGTACTTAAGGGTTGTTAATACGGGATTGGGAGCTGTTTGCCCTAAAGCACACATAGACCCATCTTTTATTTTTGTTGCCAACTCTTCAAGAAGTTCTATGTCCCCTTCTTTTCCCTGACCTTCTGTAATTCTTTCTAATATTTCAAGCATTCTCTTGGTCCCAATACGGCAATAGTTACACTTGCCACAGGATTCTTTTCTTGTAAAGTCAAGAAAGTATCTGGCCATGTCTACCATACATGTGGTTTCATCCATAACAACCATACCGCCGGATCCCATAATTGCCCCTGTTTTAGTAAGAGACTCATAATCAACTGTCGTGTCTATAAGTTCAGCAGGAATACATCCTCCAGAGGGTCCTCCCATTTGAACCGCTTTGAAAGCTTTCTCATCTTTAATCCCGCCTCCAATGTCATAAATGACTTCACGCAAGGTTAAACCCATGGGGATTTCAACAAGTCCACCTTTTTTAATCTTTCCTGTTAAAGCAAAAACTTTTGTACCTTTACTTTTTTCTGTTCCCATGGCAGCATATGCCGCACCACCATTGTTGATGATCCAAGTTATATTTCCAAATGTTTCAACATTATTGATATTGCTTGGCTTTTGCCAATAACCCTTTTGTGCAGGGAATGGAGGCTTAAGTCTTGGCATGCCTCTTTCGCCTTCTAAAGATGCAATGAGGGCCGTTTCTTCGCCGCATACAAATGCACCTGCTCCTGCTTTAATTCTCATATCAAAGTTAAAATTGGTTCCAAGAATATTGTTGCCTAAGAACCCTTTATCTTTAGCCTGCTCAATTGCTTTTTCTAACCGGATAATGGCTAATGGATATTCCGCCCTTACGTATAAGATGCCTTCTTTTGCTCCAATGGCATATCCACCGATAATCATGCCTTCCAATACAGAGTGAGGATCGCCTTCCAAAACACTTCTATCCATAAAGGCACCTGGATCCCCTTCATCTGCATTGCAAATCATATATTTTTCATCACCTGGGGATTTATTGGCTGCATCCCATTTGAACCATGTGGGAAATCCAGCACCGCCTCTTCCCCTAAGTCCCGATATTTTCATTTCATCAATTACTTCAGCTTGTGACATTTGAGTCAGAACTTTTTTTGTTGCTTCATACCCACCCGCTTCTATATATTCATCAATACTTTCAGGGTTTATAACACCACAATTTCTGAGGGCTATTCTTTTCTGTTTCCCCAATATATCTGAATCCTCATCTGAAATCATGTAATCTGAAACAAGCGTGTTTCCTTCTAAATGCTTTTCAACAAGCTCAATAACCTGCTCTGGATTTATGCTGACATAGGTTGTCTTTTTTCCCATATCGTCCACAATATCCACCATTGGCTCTAAATAGCAAGTACCTATGCACCCTGTTTTCTCTAAAGAAACATTCAGTTGTTTTTCATTAATTAATTTTTCAAATTCACCGAAAACTTTATTGGCACCTGCTGCAATTCCACAACTGCCTTGACCTACTATTACTTTCATCTATTTCACCTCCCCTGATTTTTCTGCATTTCGAACCTCTTTCAGTATTTTTTTAACACTGTCTTTTGTGAGTTTCCCATAGGTCTCACCATTAATCATCATAACTGGTGACAAGCTACAGCATCCAAGACAAGCAACATTATTTAAAGTAAATAGCCCATCTTCCGTTGTCTCACCTTCCTGAACACCTAATTCTTCACAAATAGATTCTTCAATCATCTTTGCGCCATTTACATGACAAGCTGTTCCCTGACAGAGCATAATCAAATTTTTACCGATAGGCTCTAATCGAAATTGCGTATAAAATGTTACCACGCCATAAATCTTCGAGGGTTTTACACCTGTTTCTTGAGAAATATAGTTCATTACTTCTTTAGGCAAGTATCCATAGATGTCCTGCGCTTTCTGCAAAATTGTAATTAAGCTTCCCGGAGTTTTCTTATATTTGTCCATTACTGGATCTAACTTTGAAAAATCAAACACCGGTGAATCGCTACTATTACAAGCACAATTATTTTTTTCACACATTCTCTTCACTCCTTACATCCCATAGAATTCTAATACAATTGTACTACAAAGCTAACTACTAAAAATAGTGTTATTTTTTGTGCAAAATGATAAATGACTCAACTATCATTTTTAAAACAAAAAATTTTGGTCATCTGTTCACTCCTTTAATACTTTGTTTAATAATTAACATGATGGTCGTCTTTAAATAAAGTTTTACGATTAGATTTATACATATGCAACATGTGTGCCATGCATTATCAGTTGTTATTCTATTAACAAAGCAATTATTTGTATGTTATTTTTTTATCAAACTATTGGATTCAACGTTGAATTACAAAGAAAATTCGAGATTAATGAAACACAGTCAAAATCAAAAATCGTAACAAATCACAAAGGCCTTTAAATGGATGGGTCTATTTTGTTATATTTTGAGAAAAAGTGTTCCGAAAAAGAGACAGTTTGGGTATTTTTATTCTGTGTTTATTAATAAACAGCACAGACATTCATCATATATTAATGAAAAAATAGAACATATACAATTTTTTAACAAAATAATATGAATATTTTGTCACATAATATATCATATTACATTGAAAGCCTTCCTTCAAGCGAAACTTCCATTATGTAAAATATTATAAATTATATTATTAAATCCCAATTCTGTATTAATAAATGATCATATGCATTATTAATTATAGAAATAAAAATAGAAGCTCTCAGAAATACGAGAGCTTCTATCATAATACAAGTATTAGCTATCTAATAATTCATACTTAATGTACGAATATTAATTTGCTATGTCATTAGAGTTTTCAGTAGGCAAGATCTCACTTACCGTATGCTCCAATGCCTCCGACACCACCGAAGCCACAGCTACAGAATAAAACAACTAATAGCAAAAAGAAGAACAACAAACTACTATCGCAACCATCAAAAATGCCGCCAATACCACCATAATTAGACATGATCACACCTCCTCATTAAATAACCTATTTTATTGTATGAAATGCAATACATATTCGTTATCAAAGATCGATATAATTTTCCAGGATTGGCAAACGCTAAATATTACTATAATCAATATAGTAGACGGAAATTAATTATTTAATTTCCGTCTACTCATTCCATCGTACTTATTATTTGAATTTTAACATTTCCTTTACCTGCGCCACATCTTTGTCCCCTCTACCTGATAAATTTACAATAATAATTTTATCTCTAGGTAACTCTTTTGCCATTTTAATGGCCTGTGCAATGGCATGAGAACTTTCTAATGCTGGTATAATGCCTTCTGTTTTAGACAGTTCATGAAAGGCTTCTAATGCTTCATCGTCAGTTGCCGATACATACGAACCTCTTCCTGTTTCTTTGTAATAACTGTGTTCAGGTCCTACACCAGGATAATCTAATCCCGCCGCAATAGAATGTACTGGTAAGGGCTCACCCTTTTCATCTTGTAGGTTATAACACTTAAATCCATGAATAACACCCACTTCCCCTTTGGTCAAAGTCGCAGCATGATCCGGTGTATCCAGTCCTTTTCCTGCAGGCTCGACCCCAACAATCTTTACATCTTTATCCTCATAGAATGAATGGAACAAACCGATGGCATTACTGCCTCCCCCAACACAAGCAACCAGATAATCAGGTAGTCTTCCTTCTTGTTCCATAATCTGTTCTTTTGCTTCTTTTCCAATAATGCTTTGGAATTCTCGAACCATAACAGGATATGGATGGGGTCCTACTGCAGAGCCTAATAGGTAGAATGTGTCATGGGCATTCATAACAAAATCTCCTAAAGCAGCATCTACTGCATCCTTTAATGTTCTGGTTCCCGTTTTTACAGGTACAACCTTGGCTCCCAGAAGCTCCATTCTAAAAACATTTAGCTCTTGTCTTTGAGTATCAATTTCACCCATGAATACGGTACAATCCATTCCAAACATGGCACATACAGTAGCCGTCGCAACGCCATGCTGGCCAGCACCCGTTTCGGCTATGATTCTTTTCTTACCCATCCTTTTTGCCAATAACACTTGACCAATGGCATTGTTAATTTTATGAGCACCTGTGTGGTTTAGGTCCTCTCTTTTAAGATAAATCTTTGCGCCTCCCAGTTTATTGGTTAGTCTTTCAGCATAATATAAAGGATTGGGCCTGCCTGTATATTGCCTGTGATAATACATCAATTCCTCTTGAAAATCAGGATCTTCAATAAACTTATAAAAATTTGTTGCCACTTCCTCTAATACCGCATTTAATTGCTCTGGTACATACGACCCACCAAACTGTCCAAAAAATTCTGTTCTTTTCATTTTATTTTTCCTCCATTTTTTTTATTTTAAGTAACCAGTGGGATATCTCCTCGTTTTATCTTAAAAACAAAAAACCTCTATACGCAAAGCGTATAGAGGACGAAAATTCCGTGGTGCCACCTCAATTGGTTTATAAAAAAACCATCTCATTTCAGATACGAGAGTAAATCCGATATCCTATCTCTATAACGGGAGATGCCCGGGTCCCCTACTCTTTTCAGTTTCCACTCGTAAGTCCATTCTGTATATTCTTTGATACCGAATTTCCACCCTCATCGGCTCTCTTTAAATCTTGGAATCATACATACTACTCTTACTCATCGCTTTTTTGATTACTTATTTTATTTCTACCTATTCTAATGTATAACCCTATCTGTTGTCAACTAATTTTTTAACAGATCCCAATTTTTATTTTGAAGTCAACCACTGCAATAAAATGTATTGGTTATTTTTTTATTCGAAAAACAATTCGGGTTAGCACAAAGTGTTAGCCCGAGATTGTTAAAAAGGTATAGTATAATATTAGAAAGTGAGTGCAATTAATATTGAATCATGAACTTTCTTATGATTTTTACCAAATCGTCATATCCAGTTGCAAATTGATCCAATCTCTTATTGACGCGCCGAAAGTATCAAATTCTTTTACGGACACCCCTTCATCGACTTTAAGAAAATCCGAACCTAAAGCAATTGTTTGATGTATTCATTAAACATTTTCTGATATTTATAGAAGATGGTCTAAGTAAGATACCATTACTCCTTAAAGGTATCAACATTACTGCTGTCAACCACTATCGTTTTTACTTCATAGAAATCTTCCAGCTCTTGACCATTAAGAAGATCAGCCGCCGCCTTCACAGCAGTGTACCCCTGCATATATGGATTGCCAAATGAGGTCACGAAGATTTTTCCTTCACGAAGAGCTTCACAAGCGTCATCGTTGGCATCCTGACCACTGATGAAGATCGAGCCGGTTTTTCCTGCAGCATCAACCGCTTCAACGCTGCCAAGTGCCATTTCATCGTTGCAGCAGAAAATTGCATTCACATCAGGATGTGATTGGAGTAGGTTCTGAACAACATTCAACGCCTCTGCACGGTTGTAATTTGCAGACTGCTGAGCAACTACTTCGACATCAGGATACTCTTCTATAGCTGCCAAAGCCCCTTTTACACGATCAATAGAAGTCTGTGCACCGGTGGAGCCTTCAATGATAAACATCTTGCCCTTGCCGCCCATGCCTTCCAGCAGCGCCTTAGCTGTATCATATCCCTGATTGAAGTTTTCAAGGCCAACAAAAGTTTCAAACATGCCGGCATCGGCAATACGGGTGTTCAGATTGACAACAGGTATTCCTGCCTCTTTCAGTTTCTCCATTGCGGGTATAATCGCTTGCGAATCCACAGGACACATTACAACACAATGGGCCTGGCTGACAATCGCTTCTTCCACCAAATGCGTCTGCTGCTCATTTCCGGAACCCTCAGCAGTCTCGACAGGGGTCTTTACAATTACATTCAGACCCAATTCTTCGCCAGCCGCTTTTGCACCTTCTGCTACTGAAATGAAAAACGGTACAGTATTATTCTTCAGAATAACGACAACGTCTTTTTGTTCTGCTTCATCATTAGCCATGCTGGGATCGGTTGACCCACAAGCTGTGAAGGCTATGACAATAGTCAACGCAAGTAACAATACAAAAAACTTCTTCATGTTTTTTCCCTCCATTTTTTTATATATATCAAATCAGCGATGCTGAATTGATTCCGCAATCTTTTTTTTCTTGCTAGTATTGGCCATCAGTTTCTTTAAAAACACCTCATATAGGATTGAGAAGAGGATAACAAAGCCAACAACGGATGATTGCCAGTTAATTGACATGTTCATAATGTTCATACCATTACGAATGAAAATGATAATTAGTGCACCGACAACCGTATTAAGCACTGTTCCTTTACCTCCGCCGAACGGAATTCCTCCAATCAATGCTGCCGCAATCGAATCCATCACAAGAGTGCCTTTAATGCTGGGATCTGCCGCATTCAATCTCGAAAGATACATTACGCCGGTCAAAGCAGCGAGCACACCGTTGATCACATATACTGAAATCAAAATATTGTCCACCTTGATACCCGACAGGCGTGCCGCTTCTTTGTTGTGTCCGATTGAATACAGACCTCGGCCATACGTTGTCATTCTGGTAAAAATGAATAAAATGAAGAATACGGCAAGAGTGATAAGGGTAATATTGGGAATACCAAATATTGTCCCCTTTGTTAGCTGACGAAAGCTATCCGGGAAAGAATAAATATAATTGCCATTGCAAATCACATAGGCCAGTCCTATTGCTATAAAGTCAATACTGAATGTAGCAATAAACGGTTCAATTTTGACCTTGCTGACAAGGATACCATTGGCCATACCAAAGCCCACACCAACACCAACAGCAACCAATGTACCCAATATATAATTGCCTTGTTGGAAAAACGTTGCGCTCAGATAGCTCGACAGCACCATTATGGATGCCATGGAAATATCGATTCCTTTTGATATGATCGCAAGACTCATACCAAATGCCATTAAGATAATATATGGCGCTTGATGAAATACAACCTGAGTGATATTATCTTTAGTCCAGAAAGATTCGGTTTTTATAATGGCCAGCACAGCTACAATCACAATCAGAATCGCTATACGGGATAACAGGTCAATCAGGTTTTGTTTTTTAATCGACATCGAGATAGACCCTCCTCAATCCTTTCATATTCTTTCTCTTCTCACTTATCACATCTGTCACAATGAGAATCAAAATAGCAATACCTATTATTGCTTTCTGCCAAGTTGACGGAATACCCATAAGGCTGAGCCCGCTGGCAAGAATTCTGAGTAGCATCGTACCGAATATTGTACCGACCATGCCGCCCTTGCCGCCTTCGAAGGATGTTCCTCCAATTACAACAGCAGCCATCGCACTGAATGTATATTCGTGTCCGACAGTCGGGCTGCCCGAGTTGGTCATGCAAGCAATCACGAGGCCGGACAGAGCGGCGAAAATACCGCTAAGCACGTACACCATTGTCCTGTTTTTGACAACTTTAATACCACTGGCTGTTGCAACCGATTCAGATCCGCCGATTGAATAAATGTTGTATCCAAACTTTGTCTTTTTGAGCATAAATATTACAATCGCCGAAACCAATACTGTGAGCCAAATAACCGTGTAAATTCCGAAAATCCTACCGTTACCGATAAAATTCAATGCTTCATTTTTCGTTGATATCGTCTCTCCATTGGCAATTACAAGTGCAAGCCCACCCATAATGCTCATTGTAGAAAATGTGACAATCCAAAAATCCAGCTTATACTTTGAAATCAGTATACCATTGATAAAGCCGACAACTGCTCCCATTATAAGAGGAATCAGTATCGTAAGAATTAAAGGCGCCCCTGCGTTATTGAGCAAAGCCACTACTACAGCAGACATTGATACAACAGACCCTACAGACAGATCTATTTGCCCCACCAAAATCGTCAGAGTCATGCCAATCGCTACAATCAACAGAGTTGAGCAATTACGAAGGATAAGAATAAGGTTGTATCCGCTTAAAAAATGTTCCGCGACTGCGCAGAAGAACAGAAACAGTACGATATCACCAATGGCAATACCTGGGATATTAAGTTTTTTTATCCACTTAAGCATTTTGTTACTCCTTTCCGCCTACTGCATAGTGCATAATACGTTCTTGTATCAGCTCGCCCCGGTCTAATATACCGGTAACCTCGCCTTCCTTCATAACATATACCCGGTCGCTTATACCAATGATTTCATTCATTTCCGATGAAATCAGTAAAATTCCGTAACCTTTTTGAGTAAGGGAATCCAGAAGCTTGTATATTTCACTTTTTGAGCCAACATCAATGCCTCTTGTGGGTTCATCAAAAATCAAGAACTTACATCCTGTTTCCAGCCATTTACCCATAACCACCTTTTGCTGATTCCCTCCGGAAAGCTCTTCAACGACTTTATTGACATCCGGTGTAGCAATTTTCAAACTTTTGACATACTTTTCACCAATTTCACTCTCTTTTTTGGTGTTAAGGAAGCGGCTAGGAAATGTTTTTGTCAGACATGCGCTCACCATGTTCTCAGAAATTGTCATAGGCTGAACAAGGCCTTCGCTCTTTCTATCCTCCGGAAGAAATCCCATTCCATTTGCCACGCTTTTAATGGGAGTTGGTCTTTTGATTTCTTTTCTCATTAGTTTGATCTTTCCGCTGTCAATAGGGTCGTAGCCAAATACCGCTTTTGCAATTTCTGTTCTGCCAGAGCCCACAAGACCGGAAAGCGATACAATTTCCCCGGCCCTGACTTTTATATTAACATTTCGGAACCGAAGACCGGTCAAATTCTCAGTTTCAAATACGACTTCACCTAGCTGGCAGTAATTTCTTTCGTACATCTTTTCGATCTTACGGCCGACCATCATGGAAATCAACACATTTAAATCAACCGTTGCTGCGTCAAGCGTATCAATGTACTGGCCATCTCGCATAACTGTCACGGAGTCACCGATACGTTTAATTTCATCCATACGGTGAGAAATATATATAATGGCAATGCCATCTTCCTTCAGCTTCTCAACGATATTAAACAGCTTCTGGATTTCCCGGCTGGTCAGTGAAGACGTCGGTTCGTCCATGATTACCAGTTTGACATCCTGTGATAGTGCCTTGACCACTTCAACCATCTGTTTCTGCGCGATGCTGATTTTATGTATCGGAATGTTCGGGTCAAGCTCCACGCCCAGTCTGTCAAGTAATTCTTTGCTGTCCTGAATCATCTTTTTATAGTCGACAACACCCTTCAGTCCTTTTTTCATCGGTTCATGCCCAAGGTAAATATTCTGCGCGATGGTGCGTTCTGGAAGCAAGCTCAGTTCCTGATGAATCATACCTATACCGGCCGCCATTGCTTGGCGTACATCAGTAAAATTTACTTCTTTTCCATCATACCAAATGGTTCCTGCATCACGCGTGTAAACACCTGAAATAATCTTGACCAGTGTTGATTTTCCCGCACCATTTTCACCAAGCAATACGTGGACTTTTCCCTTTTCACAGATAAAATCCACATTGTCAAGTGCTAACGTGCCCGGAAAACGCTTCGTAATCCCCGTCATTTTTAATATCACGTTTTCTTCATTAAGCGCCACAATTTCCCCTCCTCAAATGTGTTGCCAACTCTTTTTTATCCATCCAAACGCGTGGATTATATCGTTAAAACAACTTTCATGGTACCCTCAGGAACTTCGGCTATTTTAAACGCTTCATCTGCTTGATTCATCGGGTAATAATGACTGATTAGCTTTGAAGCGGTTTCCGGGTATGTGGCGATGAACTCCATTGCCCTGTCAAAATCCCCTGTACCGCCAATGGAACCAATAATCGCCAACGATTTTGTTACGATTAATTTTTGAGGTATTTCTACCTTTGCAATCATTCCGAGAGAACCCAAAACCCCACCAGGTTTCACAAGATACATGGCGTTCACGAACACAGACGCCACACCTGTTGACTCCAGAACAATATCATATTTTGCCATTTTATACATGGACGAATAGGTCTCATCAATGTTGCCAGTATTCAATTCGGTAGTTGAGGGGATTCGTGCGCCCACCGATTTCGCAATCGCTGTTCTGGATTTTGCCAAATCATACAATTCAGCATGCTTGCAGCCCTCCATTTTTTTTAGGAGCATCAATGCGCTCATGCCGATTACTCCGCCGCCCATCACCAGTATCTTTTTATCTTCAAGACTCCCTCCAACGACATTTTTTATTTTTTCAAGCAGATGAGCCGCAACAGCAACAGGTTCAGACAAGCACAGCAATTGGACATCTACCCCTTCCGGTGCCTTATAGAGATATCTTTCTTTCCTTATAATATACTCCGCTGTTGCACCATCGATTGTGATTCCGAATTTTTCAATATTCAGACAGAGGTTCTTATCCGTCTGACAGCTTTCACAGTAATCACAGTATCGAGAACAGTCACCGGTTACCTTGTCATTAGGCTGTAGCGTTGTGACTTGGCTTCCTGTTTTGACGATTGTTCCGGACCACTCATGTCCCAGAAGCATCGGGTATTGATGTGGCCCGTTATATGTACCATGAAAAAGATGAATATCGGAACCACAGATTCCTACATTTTCAACGCGAATTAGCGCTTCGTCTTCGCCAGGAACCGCACAATCCACTTCTTTTTGCACAATTGACATGGGTTGCTGTAAAACATATTCTTTCATGCTTACTTCTCCTTAATCATTGGGATGGATGATAACCTTGACAGCACCGTCTTTTCTATTTATAAACGTATCGAACGCGTCATGAATTTTATCGATTGAGTAAATATGCGTAATCAAACTCTTAATGTCCAATCCCCCCTGTGAAATGAGATCCAGCACAGACTTGGAGCAGTTCGGGTTTGCCCGGACTCCATGTAGCGTAATCTGATTCATAATCATGCTTTTCAGTGCCATCTCCTGCCCATCGCCCCCCGGAATGCTGATCAATGCTACATGGCCGTGCTTTCTGGTCATCTGCACAGCTTCAAAATAAGCCGTCGCATTGCCGGCGCACTCGATGACCTGGTGGGCACCCAGCCCATCTGTCAGTTTGCGCACCTCTTCGACAGGATCGTCCACCTTTTCAAAATCAATAATGTAGTCGGCTCCAAGCTTCTTAGCCACTTGAAGGCGTTCCCGGCGACCAATAACAATGGTCTTCGAGCTCATGGTTTTGGCAAGTGCCATGGACATTAAGCCCATAGGTCCAGGGCCGATCACAGCCGTATAGCCGCCAGGCTCAACACCCGTCAGCTTCAGTGCATTGTACGCCGTTCCTGCAGTATCCACAAGCGCCCCCTCGTCATAAGACACATTGTCTGGCAGCAGTGTCAGCGCCTTTTGGTCATAGACCTGATACTGTGCATAGCATCCAGATGTATTATGACCATAATGATGATGCCCAGCAGTAGAGTTTCCATAATTCAAGCAGAGATTGTAGTAACCCTGCATACACATTTCACACGTGCCGCATCCGCAGTGTGCTTCGCCTGCAACACGGTCTCCTACTTTTAATGTTGTCACAGCCTCTCCTAATTCAATGACACAGGCCGCAAATTCATGCCCCGCCACAAACGGATAATATGGCGGCCATCCATTTTTTAAAACCTTACCGTTTAATATATTGGGGTCTGATCCACAAATTGCAACAGACTTAATCTCAGCAAGAACCTCGCCGTGTTGTGGCTTGGGAATATCTATGGATGCAACTTGGAATTTGCCTGGTTCAGTTATCTGAACCGCTTTCATTTTTCCATTCATATCTTTCGCTCCTTTTTCACTTATCAAAGCGAATATCCTGGTAGTCAATACCATCTGCTTCGGGTGCAATCCTTAGCTTTTTTGCCAATTACTAATAAGTTAATGTATATAGATGACGTCCACCATTATCTGGTCCCTTAATAACGCTTTCGATATCCTCTCGATTACGTTGAGTTACCTTTTCAATTGGGGGTAATTCTCCAGCCGGATATTGTGTAATAATGTCATTTACCAATTTTTCCAAATAGCTCAAAATACGTTCTACACCTTCACGAGCCTTTTCTATATTTGCTAACTTAGCATTTCCGATAACTCCTTCAGGTGTACAGATACATTCCATACCAACAGAACCATATGCATTATACCACTTGATTGGACCCACACCTGTTTCTGCTGAATTATTTATGTGTCCTGGCGGCAACATAGGTGCAGGCTTCGTTTCAATAGCATCTTCCTGATGGCATAATTCTGGAAATAATGCGAGAGAATAAGATTGTTCACACTCATCAGCATGGATAAATGGTGTTTCAAATGGCCCACCAAATTCTTTTGTATTCAGAAGTTCTTTTGCGGCATTCCAAAAGTGAGTATATAAAATAATGCCAGGCACCTGAAATTTCTTTCCGAACTTATGAATTGCTAATGGAATAACATAATCCTGTCCATGCCCATTGACAACAATCATCTTTCGAAAACCTGTATTCCAGAAGCCTGCAAACACATAGCACAGATAATCTGCCAGTATTTCCTCAGGGATCATGATTGTTCCTGGCATACCTAAGTGATGATAAGGATGGGATCCATACCAAATCGGTTGAGCTACTGTACATCCTGTAGCTAAGGCTACTTGCTCGCAAAGTCTTGTATCTAGATAAGTATCTTCACCATAAGGTGCACTAGGACCGTGATTTTCAGTAGAGCCTACCGGTATCAATATGACATCATTCTTTTTTAAACGTTCTTTCACTTGAATTGTTGTCATGTTTTGAAAATAGACTCCCGTATTATTTTCCATGTGTCCACCCTTTGCGGGTATTTGCCATTTTGACATGATTCTACCTCCATAAATATCTATAATTATATTATTACTAAAAATTTTAATTTCTTCTAAGTTTCAACAATTTAATTAATTTATAATGTATTATTTAATTTTCTATAAATAATTTACATCGTGACTTAATTATAGCACATTGTAATTTGCTTTGTCTACATTCATTAATAATTAAATTTTATTAATTATTTAATTAATAATGTAATAATGCTAACAACCAAAAATTTTCGTTTCACTATTTAAACTATATTTACTCATAAAAAAAACTCCAACATGTTGGAGTTTGATTGCAAAGCATATCAAGAAAAATCGTAAATCTTCTTATATTAAAACCACGGAGGATCATTAGCCCAAACACAAGTACAAATCTTATCACTTACGTTTCGTTTTGAATGTGGATCAGAGGAATTAAAAGTTATACTATCCCCTTTTTCGAGAACATATACTTGGTCCTTTATCTGAACGACAAGTTGTCCTTCAAGTATTAGTCCGCATTCACTTCCCGGATGAGAATAAAGACTATCTCCAGTACTACTGCCGGGTTCATAAACATTATATATAAACTCGATTGGTCCATTGAGGTTAGGATTCAGCAGATAAAAACGAATACCTTTACCGGGGGACAACAATTTCCGCTGATGCTCATGAACTACCGGGAATACGTCTGAAAAAACTGAACTGTTTTCTGAGCTTTTACCGACATTATTTACTTGAGTTTCAGGTTGATTCACATCCTCAAAAAAATAGCCTACCGGTGTATCCATCGCATTGCCTATTTTTTTAAGTGTTTCTATTGATGGTGATATAATAGCCCGTTCCACTTGACTTATCATACTTACCGTAAGACCAGTTAAATTAGAGAGATCCACGATTTTTAAATTTTTTTGTTTGCGAAGTTCACGAATTCGTTTACCGAGAGTAATAGATAAATCATTATTACTGATGTTATTTCCCAAATTTTCACCCCTATGTCAATTACTTTTGTTATCATCTGAATTAGTAAAACTTATTGATTTTATTAATATCCTAAGCATTTTCACTTTAGCCAGACCAATTAGTAGTAACGCAAAAATCATTCTTAATTAAATATTTTATTATATAATTAATTTAACATGAAATAAATCAGTTGTCAACAAGCAATTCCAATAGCTACTGCATAAGAGCATAATTTAATTCACACTTAGATATGGATTCAACACTTCTTTGATGTTTTTGATGGCAATCCGAGCAGCTTCTTCTCCAGTAGGCTTTGGAAGACATTCAACTGCAATATAACCATTATAATTAATATCATCAAGAGCTTTTATTATGCTTTTAAAATCAATATGTCCTGATCCCGGGTATTCCCTATTGCTGTCTGCAAAATGAATGTAACCAAGCTTATTGCCGCAATATCTGATAGCATCACTCATGTTTTCTTCCTCAATATTCATATGAAAGGTATCTAAATGGACGAATACATTAGGGATTTCGTATTTCTCGATAAAGTCCTTTATTTCCCTTCCTTTATTCAGATAATTAGTTTCATATCTGTTTATTGCCTCCACAAATAATTTAACATTTTTATCCGATGCATGATTCACTAAAGTCTTCAAGTTATCTGCAAGCCTTTTTTCATAGATGTTAAACTTATCTCTGTCAGGCAAAACACCCTTTATCCATCCAATAATTATATCTGTTTTCAATACTTGGGCAATATCAATATATTTTTCCAAGCCCTCCATAGCAGCTTTGACTTTATTTGAATCATCATCAATCAACGATACATTCTCCTGAGTATTCAGTCTCCCTGTCACTACAGCTGATATCGTCATGTTCAATTCACTACACACATCTAATATTTTTTGGTAATCTAAACTCACATTTTCTCTTATGTGTATCTCAATTGCAGAATATCCTGCATTATAGGCTTTTTTTAAGTTTTCACAGATCCCACCCAGTAATAATAGGGGAGCGGTATCCGGAGCAGTATCTGCTGTTGACACTGAAAGTTTATACTTATTCTCATTCTCCAACCTGATTTGCTTCATATATTCACCCTCTTTATTTTCTTTATTACTTCAACTTTTAATTTATTATAAGTTGTTTTGCTAGATATTTTATCATTAATTAATTATTATTTCAATATATATTAAATTTTAATTAATTATTAATTAATTACATTATAAAACTAGTGTTATTTTAATACTTACTTAAAGGGTTAAGGCTAACACTAAGTGTTAGCCCACATATATAAAATATAGAGAGGGAGAGCAATTAATATTGAATCATAATTTTTCTTATGATTTTTACCAAATC
>JADQBM010000051.1 GCA_016278615.1 Clostridia bacterium
TATCCTTTTTTTCAATTTATTAGGATTTGTTTTTCAGTGGTTCCGAACCGTCCCTTTTGTTTTTAGACTGCTCTTTTCGTTGTTTCTTGGTGCTTTTTGTCTTATATCAAATTAGACTTTTGCAACAGTCGTTGGATAATTACGGCTACCTCTGCTCTGGTTATGCTATCCTTTGGTGCAAGTGTCTTCTCGCTCTTTCCAGCAATAAGACCTGCCTTAACGCATTGAGCCAAGCTATTCATGGCCCATTCAGCTGATTGTTTTGAATCATCAAATGCAGCAAACAATTTTTCTATCTCTCTGTCTTTAAAGTCGACTTTCAATCCAGTAACCTTCATGGCTCTTTCAATTATTGTAATGGCCTGCTCACGGGTGGTTTTATCATTAGGTCCAAATATTCCATCCCCATAGCCAGATATGAGCCCATTTTCATAAGCAATAGAAATGGCGTCATAATACCAAGCATCTTTTCTGACATCCTTAAATGCGTCTTTTCCCGCTCCCGGTCGCATTAGGCCCAAGCCTTTGACAATTATTGTAGCAAACTCTGCCCTAGTAATATCCCTATCCGGTTCGAACCGGTCCTCTTCGACACCATTGATTACCAGTCTCGAACCCATATCATTCACAGCTTCAACTGCCCAATGGTTTGCAACGTCTTCATATTCTACAGGACTATAAATGACTGAATAGGCGCTATTGGTCAGGCTGTTTATTTTTGCATAATATCTTCCGTCTATAAGAACTACCGTTGTAGGCACATGTGAAAAAGTGCCATCAGGATTAATTACCACCCCTGTTGTAATTTGACTTGGGTTAATTCCTTCGGGAATGGCGATCATTCTCTCTACATAAGCATTAAATTTCGAAACCTCCACAGTTTGATTACCACTTGTACAAGTGATTTTAAACTCAACAGGTGGAATAAGGATTTCATAACTGTTCATATTTGCAGCATCTTCAATAATCTTAACAGTATTCTGAGATGATTCAGATATTTCTATATTTACAACAATATCTTTCAATTCAACTTCATGTCCAATCTGCTCCGAAATATTATCAATGTTTATTTCCGAAGCAGGAAGTGTATAAGTGGCATCTTCTGTTTTGATCTGAATAATAGCCTCTTTCATTTCCATATTTTTGATGGTCTGGCCATTTAGTTGACCCACTACCGTATTGGAGTCATTGTTAACAGATATTGTAAACACAGGATTATTACCTTCCTGCTGTAGCAGTTTCTCTACTTTTTCAGAATCTACTATAATAGTAGTAGTCTTTTTGTCTTCTACCTGGGTTATTATGGTTGTAGCAGCTATTTCAGTCTTTCCATTAACAAGTATTTCAGATCCAGTCTCATTTGGTTCTAATGTTCTTCTTGAATGTCTATGTGGCCTCACCGCATTTGATGGTTCTGACTCTAAGCTGTATCCAACAGCATTAATTGCTTTTACAGTAAACGTATAGAATGTTCCATTTGAAAGTCCGGTTACTGTGATGGATGCATCTGTTCTAACATCTGTAATAGCTGCATCTGTTCGCACTACTGTTATATCCCCAGGAGCAGACCTCACCACATATCCAGTAATAGGTGATCCTCCATCATCTAACGGAACTGAAAAAGTTACGATTGCCTTCCCGTTACCTCCTCGAGCGGTCACATTTGTTGGTGCTGCAGGTACTGCTTTAGGTGTCGCACTAACTTCGTTTGAATGATCGGTTTCCCCACCAGGATTGGTTGCTGTAACAGTAAAGAAGTAAGTCGTTCCATTGGTAAGTTCATCTATGGTGATCGCCGTGTCTGTTCTTACATCTATAATGGCAGAATATGTTCTTACATCGTCAATGGCCGACCCTGTTCTTACATCTTCAATGGCTGAATACGTTCTTGTCTCTGTTCGCTGGTAAAGTGTATATCCCGTCGAGCCAGGAACTTCAGTCCACTCGATATGTACACTTCTGTTTCCTTCAGATACCTGTTGAATCATTGGTCTAAAAGAAGCATATGGAATTACCCCATTTGAAGGGATTGATTCTTCACTTTCCCCCTCAGAATTTAAAGCTTTCACTGTAAATGTATAGTTCGTTCCATTGGTGAGCCCCGTCATGGTTATTGCAACATTCGTTCTCACCTCTGTAATGGCTGTATCTGTTCTCGTTATAACAATATTATCGGGATGAGAGATTACAGTATATCCAAGTATTTGACTTCCCCCATCATCCTGAGGTGCATCAAAGGTAATGGTTACCTCCCCAATACCCGGCAATGCCGATACATGAGACGGAGCTTGGGGTTTGGTCATTGGTATCACACTGACTTCATCAGAGAAAATGCTTTCTTCACTTCCGATGAAAGTTTTTATTGCAAAGTAATACGTCGTTCCATTTATGAGTCCGTTCACATAGTTACTTAATGTCAGATTATCCACCATCGCTATTGGAAGGTCATAATCACTAGAGTCTGTGCGTTGATATATCAGATATCCCTCAGCATTTGGGACTGGATTCCAACTTATATCAATATATGAATTTCCTGCAACCACAGAGTATATTGTTGGTGCATTTAATGCAAATATGGCCGTTACATTGGTATTTCCCATTACATTAGAATCTGTCCGACTAGCTGTTACGACATCATCGCTCCATTTTACAAAATGATATCCTGGGTCCGGCACTGCTGTTACTGTTGATCCATTAGCACCATGATTGACTGATTGATCTGCATTCCCCGTAAGGCTTCCATGGGCTCCTGAGGTATAAGTCAATGCATATTCATTGATAGCAAAAATAGCTGTTACATTTATATTTTCCGTTATAGAGGCATCCGTCCGGCTGGCTGTTAAGATGTCATCACTCCATTTTTCAAAATGATACCCCGTATTCGGTACGGCTGTAACTGTTGATCCACTGGTGCCATAGTTGACTGTTTGACTTGTATCCCCTGTAAGACTGCCATTTGCACCTGAAGCATACGTCAGTGCATATTCATTGATTGCAAAGCTAGCTGTTGCGCTAGTATTTCCCATTACATTAGAATCTGTCCGGCTAGCTGTTACGACATCATCACTCCATATTAAAAAATGATATCCTGCATCCGGTACAGCTGTAACTGTTGATCCACTTGTGCCATGATTGACAGTTTGACTTGTATTCCCTGTAAGACTGCCATGCTCTCCTGCCGTATAGGTCAATGCATATTCATTAATAGCAAAAATAGCTGTTTCGCTAATATCTCCCATTATGTTGACATCTGTCCGACTGGCTGTTTCGAGGTCATCGCTCCATTTCACAAAATGATACCCTTCATCTGGTACAGCTGTTACTGTCAACCCATTTGTGCCATGATTAACCAATTGATTTCTATCACCTGTAATGCTGCCATGTTCTCCCGCCGTATAGGTCAGTGCATATTCATTGATTGAAAAAATAGCTGTTTCGTTAATATTTCCTATTACATTGCCATCTGTCCGACTAGCTGTTACGACATCATCACTCCATTTAAGAAAATGATATCCTTCATCTGGTACAGCTGTTACTGTCGACCCATTTGTGCCGTGATTAACTAATTGATTTCTATCTCCTGTAACGCTGCCATGTTCTCCCGCCGTATAGGTTAATGTATATTCATTGATAGCAAATATAGCTGTTTCGTTAATATTTCCTATTACATTGCCATCTGTTCGACTGGCTGTTTCAACATCATCGCTCCATTTCACAAAATGATATCCTGTCTCCGGTATGGCTGTTACTGTGGATCCACTTGTGCCATGATTGACAGTTTGACTTGTATTCCCTGTAAGACTGCCATGCTCTCCTGGCGTATAGGTCAGTGCATATTCATTGATAGCAAAAATAGCTGTTGCACTAATATCTCCCATTATGTTGCCATCTGTCCGGCTGGCTGTTTCCACGTCATCGCTCCAATTCACAAAATGATAGCCTTCATCTGGCATTGCATTTACTGTTGATCCATTTCCTCTATGCTCAACTGCCTGATTTGCATTACCAATGATATTGCCGTATCCATTGGTTTCATATGTAAGTGTAAAGATTGTGGGCTGTACGGTTATTGTAAAAGTTTTGTCGCAGAACAGTCCTTGAAGGTCTGTTGAACGTACTGTTATATCGTAATCTCCTGGATATAATAACGAGTTATCATTTACGATGATTGTATTGTCAACAACCTTGAACATACCTCCTGCATTATTGGTAAGCATATAATCATGAGAATCGTCCGTATTGCCATCTGTTGTGCTGAGGGTCCCTACTATGGTTCCATTAGCCGAAGCCGACTCCACTGTATGGCTGCTTAGAGATATGTCTGTAGGCCCCACATTGGCTTCCATAACATGAATGTTAACTGTTGCCTCTTCTGACTGTCCAAAGTCATCGTTCAAATGATAGGTGAAAAAATCTGTCCCAGAAAAGTCGGAGCCCGGTGTATATGTAAATGAGCCATCCTGATTTAAACTTAAATTTCCATTTGATACATCTGTATCTCTTGTAATTATAAAGTTATCTAAATTGGGATCATAATCATTAGCCAAAATGCCATCATATCTGTTAACATCTAAAGTCGTATTTTTCTCCACTGCATATTCATCTGATTGAGCAATTGGAGGAGCTTGCGTATTGCTACCAGGCGCGGATTTTACCCTTCCATAAGTCACGTATGCTTGTGAATAATTGTAGAAGCCTACTTTTCCACTCTTAAAAGATCCAGAAACATTAAAAATTTCCTGATCATCGACAGTTACCTTAATACGATCTTCTGTATAAAGAATCTTAAATAAATATTCCTCATCAAATTGCCAGCCATTATATGCGGCATTATCATTTTTGTAAGCTGTATCTATAATCTCAAATTTTCCCGGTTCCTCTTGATGAAACCAAAAATAACCTGAATCATTGCCTAAATCTGCGCTACTATAATAGCCTGTTGCTCTGCATAAGCTATACCCCTCATAAGCGCCATTCTGGTTGCCTTTTTTCCAGTCAAATAGTATGAAATCATAATTACTATTCTCAACATCCTGATATCCTAAAACAAACCCTACCATATCGTCATCGTAAAAACCATCCTCTGGAGGCGGAGAAGATACTTTAATGGTTCCCATGACCACTTCATTAATTACTTCTTCATCACCAATAAAAAAAGTTACTGCGCCATTTATGCTTTGTGAGACTTCTCTTCCACCTGACTCGACACTCCAATTTCCCGCACCTGCTCCATTCCAATTGTTTAAGTCTATATAATTCAAAGTAGCTTCTGTTCCACCCGTTTCGCCATATGCCGTATAGCTTGAAAAAACTATTTGCGAAAACACTAATGTAATGACCAGGCACAAGCTAATTACTTTTTTAAAGTCTTTCATATCATGTGCTCCCCTATCTATTGTCTAATCAAAATAAAACTCCATCAACATATTTTAGCAAAATTTGTCGACAAAGTATATTATCGCATGAGATACTTTTTTTCAAATGAAACAAAAGGGACGGTTCTTTTTGTTTCATTTTTGTATTAATGAAACAAAAAGAACCGTCCCTTTTGTTTTTAGGTTATTCTAAAAATGAACTCGGTTTTTTCCAGCAGCTTTTGCTTTGTACAAAGCTTTATCTGCTGCGGCAAATAGATCTTTAGGCGAACAATTAGCATCCGGTATTTTGGAAGCAAGCCCTATGCTAATGGTGACATATAGACTGGTCGATGAATACTCATGGGGGATATTTAGGTCCTCAATGGCATCTCTCAATATAGCCGCCTTGTTAATCGTGTCATCTTTGCCAAGCTCAGACAGAATCACCACAAATTCATCTCCTCCATATCGGGCTACCAAATCGCTTGAACGCATACACGAGCTCTTAATTACTTGTGAAATCTGGACCAAGCATTCATCTCCTTGATTATGCCCATAAGAGTCATTGTATTCTTTAAAATGATCAATATCTATAATCATCAATGAAATAGGTCTTTTGTATCTAAGGCAACGCCTCCATTCCAGTTCCATAGTTCTATCAAAGTGTCTTCTGTTCCATAGATTGGTTAAAGAATCTTTCAAAGAAAGAAAATGCAACTCTTTATTTTTCTTTTCCAGTTGTGATTTTTGATATTCAATTTCTTCTCCTGATTTCTCTAATGCCTCTGTCCGTTTTCTTACCAATTCATCTAAATTGAGGTTCATTTCCTTTAATTTCGAAGTCATTACCTCTTCGTTGTCAAGAGCATTGGAAAACTTTCTAGCTAACAATAGTGATTGGGTAAAGACAAAAAATAATTGCCCTCCTGAGGAAAGATTGCCCGATCTAATGATACTTCTTAAAAATTCTGAACCATTATCATTCATCCATATACTCAAAAAAATAATATCGTGAAGGCTTGTAATAAATAATGCCAGAGCGCCGATAACAATCAAATCAACGTCGGCCTCCTTCTGATAAACCTTTATGCCAAAAATGACTATTAAATATATAATGATCATTACAGTAAACACCTGATATGCAGGGTTTACAACAGAAAAAACTCTTACAGGAGTTAAAAAAACTATGCCTCCAAAAGTAAGCGCAACTACCTGAACAATACGAACAACCTTAAGAGAAATACTATTGGAAAAAATTGAATTAAAAAACAATAGTATTAAGAGGACGCCAAAATAAAAAGTCAGGGTTTGAACTTTATGCGCAATTTCCCAATTAAAACTTGGAAATAAATAAATAAAGAGCCTCTCTCCCACTAATAAGGTTCTAATCCCAACAAATATGCAGAATAATCCAAAGTAAAGAGAAGCATAATATTTTTTTCTAAAGAAAAATAATGCAAGATGATAGGCACCAATAATTATTAAACTACCAAACAAGAAGGACTCATGTGCTATATTCTTATACCGTTGATCTAATATTTGTTTTTCACTGCCCAATGTTAAACTTTCCAGTATGCCTCCGCTACGATGGTAAAAGTTTGACACCTGTATGACAATTTCATTTTTACCTTGTTGTGCTTCAAATAAAGCAATTTGAGGAAGATACTGTGGAATCATGTCTCCTTTGCTTTCGCCTACTTTTCCAGCAGAACCAATCAATTCTTCATTAACCCACAGATTATATGAAGTGAATATCCTTGGTATTTTTATGCCTAATCTACTTTTATCTGTTATGAAAATCAATCTGTAGGTCGCATACCCCTCTCCAGATGATTTGTTTTCATTCATCTTATAACCATTCCATGAATTGGGTAGATTGATATACTCATTTCTTCTCTCGTTGTTTTTAAATTTATCAGGATCTATCAATTGATTCCAATAAAACTCCCATTGTCCATCCAAATTAATAGCCTTTTCCTCTATGCGCCATTGAGTCAGATCCAAAACACCTTCAACTGCCTCTAAAGATTTATATGGTAATTCCTTAGAACAGCTTCCAATAATAGGAATGATTAGCACGCATATGATTAAAATCAATAGAAGCTGCTTTCTCGAAGACATCATAGTCCATTCTCCCTCTTTTATTTCTCTTAATATCGACAATTATCTACATCAATAGTATATCATTTTTACCCCACCGTCCGATATTAACTACAAAAAAACTAAGCATATAAGCTTAGTTTTCTTCTTAATTATTCATTGTTGTTCGTTTTTTATTCTTAATCTGAGACGCTACGCTCTAACAAGTTTAGCAATGGTCTCCACATGTCCCGTGTGAGGGAAATTATCAAAAACTTTTACCTTTTCTACAATATATCCAGCCTCTTGCAAGACGGCTAAATTTTCTGCCATGCTTTTAGGGTTACATGAAACATAAACCATATGTTTGACTTTATAATCCAATATTTTATTTAAAGCTTTTGGAAGTACCCCCACTCTTGGTGGGTCCAATATGATCACTTCTGGCTTTTCGTCTATTTTATCCACCTGTTCAAAAACGTCTCCTGCAATAAAAGTACAATTTTCTAAACCATTTAGATTTGCATTTTCTTTTGCCACCTGAACAGCTTCTTCTACCAATTCTATGCCTATTACTTTTTTTGCCTTTAAGGCCACTACCTGTGCGATGGTTCCAGTTCCACTATAAAGGTCTAATACTGTTTTATCCTCTAAGTCATTGAGGTATTCCAGCACCTCGGCATAAAGCTTTTCTGTTGCTAAGGGATTTGTCTGAAAGAAAGAGAAGGGAGATATTTTAAACTTCAACCCTAACAATTCTTCATAATAATGATTCCTTCCCCACAAGACTTCCAACTGGTCACAATACACAAAATCACTGATACTGTCACTAATGGTATGGACAATTCCCACAATACTGCCTTCTAATTCTAAACCTAGCAATACATTTACCAATTGTTCCTGATCAAATCCCATCTGTGAAGTGGTTACAATATTGACGAGTAATTCTTTTGTCCGTTCACCCCGCCGAATAATAAGGTTCCTCTGAAGCCCCAAATGGGTTTTTTTGTGATAGAAGGGGTACTTCTCTGAGAAAAAAGATAAAACAGCACTTGTGATAACATTGAAATCTTCATGGGCCAGCTTGCACTGATCCGTTGTGACGATATTCATGAAGCTTCCTTTTTTATGCATTCCTAAAGCGGGTTTTTCGCCCTTAGCTTCATCCCCAAAGGTAAATTCCATCTTGTTCCTGTATCCAACATTTTCTGGACTTCCTTCAACACCTTGAAATTCTTTAATCCAAATGCCTTGCTCTTTTAGAATTCTATGGACTTCTTTTCCCTTCATAATCACCTGCTGATTATAGGGAACTGTTTGAAAAAAGCAGCCACCGCAATCCCCAAAATGAGAACAAAAAGCATCCTTTTCATAATCTGCCCTTTTTACCACTTCAACTGTTTTTGCAACAATGCGTTCCTTGTTCTTTTTTATAATCTTTGCTTTGACTTTTTGCCCTTGCAAAGCTTTTTGGACTTTTACTTTAACACCCTCTATATACCCGATGCCCGTATCCGGAAAAATAAAGTCCTGAATTTCAACTTCTATAATATCTCCTTTTTTCATAAACCCTCCTTCTGAAACGATAGAAACGATAGGGACGGTTCTTTTTGTTTATTTGAGGAATTATATAGTAAACAAAAAGAACCGTCCCTATCGTTTCTCCCCTATCTTTTCTGTTTTCTTTTTTTCTCTTTATACATGTAAGTATCTACTTCTTCAATAATATCATATAAAGTTTTGGATGAATCCGGCTTATGTAAAACCGTTCCTAAGCTTACAGAAATGTCATAGGGCTTTTTCAATTTGTTTTTTTTCATTTCTAAATTTTGTTGAAGCCTATTTCTTATCATTGCTTGATCATTATCACCCTCATCCACATCTACAGCTAAGATAATGAACTCATCTCCTGCATACCGAGCAAGAATATCCGATTCTCTGAAACTTTCTTTTAACACACCCGCAAACTCTTTTAGTACAAGATCTCCTTCAGGATGCCCATAATTATCGTTAATCAGTTTTAAATCATCCAAATCACAGAAAACAAAAAAAATGTTAATGTTTTTTCTTCTTGCAATTTTCATCTGATGTTCAGCCAAATTCATAAAGGCACGCCTATTAAAAAGTCCTGTCAAGTCATCTAATAATGCTAATTGTTTTAAAGCTACAAGCATATTGAATCGTTCTATTGAGTAATAGATGGATCGAATTAAAGAATTCATATCGAATTTGCCCTTAACTAAATAATCCTGGGCACCATATTTTATGGTATCATAGGATAATTTGAAATCATCAATCCCAGATAAAACGATAACCGGTATGTCCGGGAAATATTGACACATTAGTTCTAATGTACCTAAGCCAATGCTATCAGGCAAATTCAGATCCAGCAATACAATATCAAAATATTTATCAGACAAGGCAATGGCTGCCTTTAAACTATGAACATGGGTTAATTCAAATTTGTATTCAACATAATGATACTTAATGGACTTCTCAAGCATATCACGAGTAATATTCGCACTCAAATCACTATCTTCAACTAATAATACCTTTAATACGCCTTTCATAATGCACCTCTTATATTACCGAAATCTTGAATACCTTTAAAAGTAACTCTATTATAACAGATGCGAATAAATGTGCAATAATACCGTATGATTTTATTAATTAAATATTAATTGTCAGACAAATATATATAAAATACCACAAATTACCCTATAAAAATACATCAGGCAGAGAAATTCTCCGCCTGATGTATAACTTAATTGCTGCTATTCGTATCTGGTCTTTAATAAAACATCGTGGGGTGTTCTGCCTTCTTTGAATTGAACTTCGCCCGGTGTAATACAGTTGTGTACTGGACAAACATTCAAGCATAGGTGGCAACCCACACATTGATCATTTATAATTGGCCTTCTGGTTTCTTCATCCCAATCGATTGCTTGATGTGCTGCATCATAACAGGATACATAGCACCTTCCGCATCCAATACATGTTTCTGTATCTATGTTAGGGATGATTTTGAAATCTCTATCAAGGTCTTCAGCTGAAATGATATTTGGAAGTGCAGTTCCAACAAGGTCTTCCACCTTGTTGATGCCTTTTTCTTCCATAAAGTAAGATAATCCACTGATCATATCTTCTACAATTCTATAACCATATTGCATTACAGCTGTAGTAACCTGAATGTTATGGCTTCCTACCAGAATATATTCTAAAGCATCTTTCCATGTTTCAATGCCGCCAATACCGCTCATTTGAATATTCATTAACTCCGGATGTTGTTTCATCTGAGCAATAAATCTTAAACCGATTGGCTTTACAGCTGCACCAGAATAACCTGAAATGGAGGATTTCCCATTAACAACTGGCATGGCTGTCATATGATCAACATCAATATTAGTGATAGATTTAATGGTATTTATAGCAGAAATTCCTTTAGCACCACCTTTTATTGCAGCGATTGCCGGTATCTCCATGTTCCCGATATTTGGCGTCATCTTTGCAATAACCGGAAGATGTGTTGCGCTAGAAACAGCTTTTGAATACTGACGTACTAAATCAGGACTCTGTCCTACATCAGAACCCATAGCATGACTGGTCATCTGAGGACATGAGAAGTTACATTCAATTAAGTCTGCCCCCGCCTGAGTTACTAACTTGGCAAGCTCTTTCCATTCTTCATCACTACTACCCATTATAGTAGCAACCATGACCTTATCCGGATAATCTTTTTTCAATTTTGCTATTGCTTCAAGATTCTTTTCCAATGGCTTATCAGAAATCTGCTCCATGTTTTTAAAACCTACCCATGGTGTTCCTTCTTTTACATTGTTATCAAATCTTGGGGAGCATTCATCAGCAATAAAGATACCAATTGTTTTAAAGAATACACCACCCCAGCCACTTTCAAAAGCTTTTGCGACCATTTCATAATTGCTTCCAACAGGAGAAGAAGATAGAAAGAAAGGGTTTTCACATTTTACACCTAAATAATTAATTGATAAATCTTTTTTCAATCGCATATTATTTTGCACCTTCTTTCTTCATAAGATATTCCATAATACTGTCTGCTGCGTCTTTTCCTTGAGCCACTGCTTCAACAACAGTTTTTCCACCGTTGACAATATCGCCAGCAGCAAATATGCCTTCAGCATTTGTAGCGCCTTTTTCAGGATCTGCTTTTATGCATCCAGTACTAATAAGTTCAACACCTGCCACCGCTTTTACATCTTCTGGCGCCTGACCAATTGCAAAAACTATTGTGTCTGCTTTCATTTTAAGTTCAGAATAATCATCCGTGCCTTCTGCGATTAATCCTAAGACTTTTCCATTTTCACCCACAACTTCTTTGGGTCGGAACTTCGAGAATATATTTATCCCTAAAGACTGAACGTATTCTATTTCAGCAATATTGGCCGGTGCTTCTTCAACTGTTCGTCTATATACAATTGCAACTCTATTTGTTCCTATAAGTTTAGCAGTTGCTGCACAATCCATAGCAACGTCACCGCCACCAATGACTAAAACATTGTCACCAGCATTGATTTTTCCATCATTTGATCTTGCTTTTTCAAGAAAATCAACTGCATTTGTTACGCCATCTAAATTCATACCTGGTATGTCTACCATTTTAGGCTTCCATAAACCAATGCCAATAAAGAAGGCTTTGAATCCCTGATTTTTAAGTTCATCAATGGTAACATCTTTGCCCACTTTTGTATTGAAAACAAATTCAACACCAAGATCTTTAACTTTTTGAATATCAAAGTCTACGGTTTGTTGTGGCAATCTAGCAGGAGCAATCCCATAAGTCAGCACGCCACCTGCTTTTTCTCTTTCTTCAAAAATAGTGACTTTATATCCTTGTAAAGCAAGTTTTGTTGCACATGACAAGGAAGCAGGTCCTGAACCGATACAAGCAACCTTTTCCTTCGTTGCTTCTGGTGCAGTTAAAATATTCATTCCAAAAAGACCTTCTTGGTCCACTGCAAATCTTTGAAGCAAACCTATCTGAATGGGTCTATCTATTCCAGTTCTGCTACATGCTTCTTCACACAATCTGTCATAAGGACATACCCTTGCACAAACGCCACCTAATATATTATTCTCTCTGATTGTTTCCGCTGCACCTTTAAAGTTTCTGAATCTAATAGATCGAATAAATTTATCTGGTTCTGTTCCCGCGGGGCAACCTTTACTGCAAGGTGCATCATGGCAAAGTGTACATCTGCTAGCTTCTTCGATTGCTGTTCGGATATTAAAGCCTTGGACTGCTTCATCCAAATAATCTTTCTTTACTACTTTGCTCAAAAGCCATTCCTCCTTTAAATAAATTAATAAAAATAACGGTTATATTACAGGAACAAAGAGGATTATAGCATCTCCATTCCCTGTAAGTCAAACATCATCAGGTGCCAATTTATCCGATGACTAAGAATTCTAAGACTCCATCCTCTACAGGGTGGAGATAAGAATTCAACAGCCCCTGGATAACGATTTACCCGATGGCTAACAATTCTAGTACTTCAAAGTCTTGGAGAAAGAATTGTAAAGCCCCTGGATAAGACGACTAAGCGCTCAGTGCACTGAGCTGAGTCTTACTTGATAACCTTTAGGCGGAGTCAAAACTCCACCTAAAGCCAAGAACTCTGTTTATGGCGATACTAAAACTCTAAAGCTTTGAATGTATCGGGTCCACCTTCGCTTGATTTAATAAAAATTGCTACATTTCCGGCTATGGATTTTTCTATAAAGTCAGTCCTTACTTTGTCATAAGGTGTATGTGCTAATTGCTCTTGCATTGCTGAATAGCCAATGGTTGGTTTTCTATCAATTCCAGCGGTTTTACTACCGTCTGTACCAAAATCCCAATAGCCGTATTTGACTTCCTGTCCCACTGCCTCTAAAGCTTCAGCACATACTTTGGTGAAGGGATGATCTTTTGGTGTTTTCCATGAAGTCATATCTTTGGTTGCTTCAATTTCCATTCCTGTATAAGATTTTTCAACCAATGATTTCACAATGACATCTGCTTTAAACTCAGGATCTTTCTTTGCTAAGTCATCAATGATATCTTGTATTTGTTGTCTTGCAGTCTCTGCTGTTTCACCTGGTACTGTTCTTCTGTCAATAGAAAGCATGCATTTATCTGGAACGATAGATAAAGCACCTGGTGAACATTCAATAATATTTAAAGATAAAGATGCCTGCCCTAAATCTTCATCTTTTGGAAGTGAAGGGTACAACTCATCTTTCATTCTATTTATCAATGGAATGGCTTTATAAATGGAGTTTATACCTAACCAAGGTGCACTCCCATGACTGGTTCTGCCGTATACAGTTGCATAAAATTCAACACGACCTCTATGGCCCAAATAAAGCTTTAAACTAGTTGCTTCGGAAGAAACCATTGCATCATAAGTCAAACCCTTTTCTTTAAAAGTATGGTCTATCAAGTATGACATTCCCACCATTTCAGCAGGTTCTTCTTGAACAACCCCTGCATACATATAGTTACCTTTAAACTTATATCCCATTTCTCTTAGCTTAAGGAGTACAGCACCTCCGTATATCTGAAATGCATGTCCCGCCTTAACATCGGATGCGCCTCTACCATGAATACACTCGGTCTTATCTTTTGCTGTCTTATCCTGATTATCGATTTCACAAATATCAATTTCTCCGCCATAAGGATCATACCCTTCCCAGTTATTGGGGTCACCTGGAGCAACATGATCCATATGAGAATTGTACATAATCGTTGGGCCGTTTTCTTCTCCTTTAATGATGCCAATGATATTACCTTGTGCGTCTCTAAAATATTCATCATAACCTAATTTTTCCATTTCGGCTAAAAGCAACTCAGTTAAATCGCCTTCTTCTCCACTTATTGCAGGAGTTTGTACCAACTTTTGCGTAAACTTTACTGCATCTTGTTTGTACTGCGCAGCTAACTCAACTACTTTGTCAAATATTTCTTGATTTTTCATTATTCTTACTCCTTTATTGTATATTATTTTGGCACTATGCACCTTAATATATGCTTTCATTGTTATAACTCTGCTACAACCAGACCTTTATTGAAACAATCTTCTATTACAGATACTATATGGGCATCTTTTAGGGACAATCTATAAGGCGATTGATTATAAAGAAAAGCACATTAAAATTTAAGTAGCAATAAATATGCCAAAGCGTACAAATCAGTATTAATGGGCAACGCTACAAATATCAAACTTTATTTTGATTTATTTTTGAATCTATATTTTTTATTATAACTTATCTATGCCTATTTTTCAACACATTTCCGCTCATGATTAAAGAATATCGAGTGATTCAAAATGTAATCGTTTTGATTCATTTATTTATCTATGCCCTTAATCTTCCCAATAACTGCTCTGAACATCATTTATCTCATAAATCTCCTGTATCACTGCATTGGTATCCGTTCTTTTAACGATTTTTAGCACAAATTCGATGTTGAGATAAATCTCATCTGCAGCCTTCTTTTGTTTAATACTAATATGTTTGATAATAATGCGATGGCGAGAAAAAGCATTTCCTATTTCACCAATAAGTCCCGGTCTCTCAGCTGCAATAACGTGAAGCACTCTATAGCGTCTAACAAAAATAGAATGTTCTGCAAACCTTAAAATAATAAGGGTAAACATAATAATAACAGCAGAAGCAACACCGCCAAGGTAATAACCTGCACCGATAGCTAATCCTATGGCAGCACTGGTCCACAAACTGGCAGCAGTGGTGAGCCCATGTACAATGTTACCCTGCATGATAATAGTCCCTGCTCCTAAGAAGCCAATACCGCTGACCACTTGCGCTGCTAATCTTGCAGGATCAGAATCAACGTTTAAATCGGTAAATCCATACTTAGATACCAACATGATTAATGCGGAACCTACTGTAACGATAATATGCGTTCTAAGGCCAGCTGGGCGATTATTTAACTCTCTTTCAAGACCAACCAGTCCTCCTATAAATGCGGCAATTAAAAGCCTCAGAACAATTTCAACTTCCGTAATCATTAATATTCTCCCCTATTTCTTATATTTGATATCATAAAAATTGTTTTTTGAAAGGGTTCTGTATTCCCCAAGTTTCTTGAGATTGTAAATCCAAAGCGCGATAACAAAAGGAATGAAGATACCCATTAACCAATTTATTTCGGCCATAAGAATAAAATCAAATATGCCATGCAAAAGGATGGGAACATATAAAGACAACTTATAATATTTCTGACCTTCTTCTTCTGTTTCGGCATATTTGGCTAAAGATAAATAGTAACCCATGGTCACTCCAAATAACATATGTGCCGGAACCGAAAGAAGCCCTCGAAGTATACCCACATAGGGATTTGCACTATATCGAAAAACCACATACATAACATTTTCAACAGTTGCAAAGCCCAAAGCAGAAATAGCACAATAAACAATCCCATCTAATTTTTCATTAAAGGCCTTATTATACAAAGCATACTTAACCACAACCAATCTTTTAAAAAATTCTTCCGTAAAGCCTGCAATAACAAAAGATGTAAATGCAATGGCAAGTAAACCTGTGAAAACATTCATGGCCGAGAGCAAACTTTCAACTAGTATGGTAGGAATAACACTCAAAGCACCCAGTATGAATATTTTTAACAATAAACCCAAAGGCTCCCGATCATAGCGATCTGTAAGATAAAGAATTAATGCGAAAGCCACTCCAGGGGCAATGGCAACAAATAAAAGTTTCTCCATAGATGCTCCTTTCAAAAGAGGTTCTTGATCTGCTTATAAGGTAATGATCATGTCTTTATGTGCTGTTAAAACAGGACTTCCCCGGAACTCTTCTTGCGCCTGATGCTGAAGTTCTTCTATGTTTCCTTCATGGGGAAAATGTGTTATTAAAAGCTCCTTGGCATTGGATATATAAGCAATTCGCCCCGCTTCTCCAGCAGTTAAATGCCCCTCATTTAGTCCTTTTTGTTGATTAAATAGACTGGTTTCACATATCAGCAAGTCCGTATGGCGTGCAAATTCAGCCAATTCCTCCATCCACCCTGTATCCCCAGTATATACCATTACTTTCTCATCAACTTCAACTCTCATGGCATGACAGGTTTTTTGATGCTTTGTTTTAAAAAATTTGAAAGAGACACCCCCAATATTTTGGTCATTCCCTTCTTTAATAGGCTTTGCAATACAAGCTTCCTTGTAATTAAGTGTATGAAATACCGCCTCATCATTATGCCCATAAATTAGAAGTGCCTCTTGTCTTTTGCCTCTTCTTATCAACAAATCTATTGCATATTGCAATGGGTAGATATCGCTCATATGATCTGCATGATAATGAGATAGTACCACAGCATCTAAATCCTCAAAGTTGATATAATTTGCTAAACTGGAAAGAACGCCACTCCCACAGTCCAATAAAATATTCTTTCCTTTGGCAGTTAAAAGATACCCTGAACAAGCATCATTCGCCTTGGGGTATGCTGCCCATATACCAAGAACTGTCAGTTTCATGAAACCACCTCGTCTTGAATTAAGAATTAAATTAAAAATTAAAAGTTAAGAATTAATGTAGATTTTGAAAAATCGTTTAGCGATTGATTTTTTCATTATTAGTGCTTAATGGAAAGTCTCTTTTTTACTTTATAGGAATTTTGATCAATCAAAATTCCTTTCCTTAATTCTTAATCCTTAATTTCTATTTCATCTTTATATATTTTCCTTTTATTGTATACAAAACTTTGCTTTAAATCAAATTTGTAACTATTAGTATGTGTAAAAACATTAATATTACCTGATTCCTCACTATCTTTTTAAAAAAGATACTCATAATAGTAAAACCTGAGCGGATAAGTCTTATCCGTTCAGGTTTTACCTTTATGGTTCAACTATTTTAAATTCTCTGTTTTTCTTAAAATGGACCAAAGTTAGTCATATGGGCAACAGTTACAAGGATTGCACCCAATAAGTATTGGAGTAAAATAAGAGGAAGCATCCATTTTGCCCATTTTTCCCAAGGAATTTTAGCCAAAGCCAAACCGGCCATAAAGTATCCAGATGTTGGGGTAAAGATATTAGATATCCCATCACCCAATTGATACGCTAAAACAGCTGTTTGTCGAGTAACCCCTACCAAATCGGCTAAAGGTGCCATAATTGGCATGGACACTGCAGCTTGCCCACTTCCAGATGGAATAATGAAATTCAATAAGCATTGGAAAACATACATTCCAAAAGCAGCCATTACAGAAGGCAACGTAGAGACAGTCGTTGCAATAGAGTATAATATGGTGTCCATGATGCTTCCATCATTCAACACAACTAAGATTGCACGTGCAAAACCAACAACCAAAGCACCTCCAGCAAGTGCAGCCATTCCTTCTACCAATTTTTCAGCAAAACCATTGAGGCCTAATTTCCCAACTAATCCAGCAACGATTGCCATTCCTAAGAACAATGCTGATATTTCTTGAATGTACCATCCATATTGTATAACACCAAATACTAAAAGTGCTATTGTTGCCGCAACAATAGAAAGTACCAGTTTATGTGCAGTGGTTAATTCAATCAAAGCGTCTAAATCCAACGTATCTGTTCTTTCTTTATCTTTTTGGTACATAAGACTCTTCGTAGGGTCTTTTTTAACTCGTCCAGCATACCAATAAACAAAGGAAATTGATAAAGCCAGAAAAATAACATAGGCTATAATACGAAATTGCATTCCTGAAAATAACGGCAACTCTGCAATTCCTTGTGCAACTCCCACAGTAAACGGATTCATGAAAGCAGCAGCAAAACCAGCACCTGCACCAATCAATACAATCCCTGCACCTGTTAGGGAGTCAAATCCCAAGGCAATGCAAAGGGTAACCATAATAGGAATAAACGGGAGTGTCTCTTCAGCCATTCCAAACACGGCACCTCCCAGGGAAAATGCAATCATGATAACGGGTATAATAGCACGTTCTTTCCCTGCCATTTTTTTGGTCAGCGCGCCAATTCCGGCTTCAATTGCACCAGTCCCTTGAACAACAGCAAAGGAACCTCCAACAATAAAAATGAAAAAGATAATCGAGGCAACTTCTACCATTCCTTTTGGAATAGATTTTAATACATCAAATACGCCTAAAGGTGTTTGGTCAACTTCATGATAACTGGTAGGATCGACAACCATTCTTCCCCCGGGTCCTTCAATCATTGCATATTCACCTGCGGGAACAAAATAAGTTAAAATAGCACAAATCACAACAACTGCAAGTAAAATGATATAGACATGGGGTACCTTCATTTTTTTCTCAACTTTGATTTCAGTTTCAGAATTACTCATATTTTTCCTCCTATATTTAGTAATCTGTCTTTAAAGCCCTTGCCACCTCCTTATCGCTTTCTATTTTCTATTTCATTAAACCTACCCACAAAACTTTATAGCTGATAAAGCATAAACCAATGTGGCAGGAATAATATGCGATATTTCTAAATACTCTGATGAGGAATGTGCACTTTCTAAATCACCTGGTCCATAAATAATGGTTGGAATTTTAGCATAATTACACAACAATCCCCCATCACTCCATGCTGTAAATGGTACTTGTTTTGGTTTTATTCCTCTAACTTCATAAGTGGCCTCAGATACTATCTCTATAATAGGATGGTTTGGATCTATTTCCATCGCTTCATGTATGTATCCCTCTTCCATTAAGCTTACATCCATAACCTTTAGTTGAGCCTGGAATTTCGGGTCCTCATTTTTTAGTTCATCAGTGATATTTTGAAATTCTTGAATAATATTTGAATATTTCTCTCCAGGTATCCACCGCCTGTCAATCTGCAAGACACAATCTCCCGCAACCGTACTAGGCTGGGTCCCCCCTTTAATTAATCCATAATTCAATGAAGAGTTTCCAATAATAGGGTGCTGGTTGCTTTCAACCTTATGAACCAATTCCTCTTCCACTTTTTGTATGAATTTCATCGCTTTTGTTATGGCATTGATGCCTTCTTTTTGTTTGCCTCCATGAACGGTCTTACCTATAAAGTTAAATTCAAACCATTCGAGCCCGCGATGGCCGATGCAAATATCCAATTGAGAGGGTTCTCCCACAATGGCAGCATCTGCAGCAACTTTATCTTTAATCAAAGCCCGAGTGCCTTCACTTTTTTCTTCTTCATCTATAACCGCAGCGAAAACTATGTCCCCCTTTAGCTTCATACCTGACCGTTTTATGGCTACCATGGCGGACATCATACAAGCCAAAGCACCTTTCATGTCTACAACCCCGCGTCCAATAAGCTTTGTATCTTGCCGCTCTACTTCTAAAGGATTCCCAGACATATCGTAGGGTGGAACGGTATCCATATGCCCGGTCAACATAAGGGTCTTTCCCTCACCGGTTCCCTTTAGCCTTGCAACAACGTTACTTCTTCCATCTACTACAGGAATAACCTCACACATTATACCTTCTTTAGAAAAAAATTGGTTGATATACTCCGCTACCCCAGTTTCTTGAGCCTCAACACCCGGATAGCTTGGAATGGCCACCAAATCTTTTATGAGCTCAATAATAGATTCTAAAGATATTTCTTTCATGATTCTGTCAGTCGTAATGCTAAAATCTTTTTCCATAAAAAAATCCCCCATTTAATTACTATTTAAATATGTTCTTCCAATGAACATTAAGTGCATCTAATGAACATGTTTATTATATCACAGGCCTGTTATTGGCTTCAAGGATTAATTGATTATTTTTTCAGAAAATTTGATTAATCGAAGCTAAAAAACATAGCTTTTTCTGCTATGTTCCTTAATTTTACACATTTGCTATGTAATATATTTCGTCATTTCTCTCGCATTTTCCAATAGGACTTTTTTATGATGTTCTATTTTATCTTTATAATGTAATCCTTTAATAAATGCTGTTGCAACACACGCTTTCACCTTACCATCTGAGTTAAAGACCGGAACTCCTACCCCAACCACCAGATCATTTAATGTCTCCTCATCGCTGATTACAAAACCTTGTTCTCTTATTCTTTGATATTCCTCCATGATTTCTTCTGGATCTGTTAGAGTATTTGGATAAAGCTTTTCAAATTTTTCTACATGTAGTAGCTCTCGAACTCTCTCCTGGTCATAATAAGCCATGAGACATTTTCCGTAGCACCCTCTATTCATAGGGTAAAAGATACCCGCGTGATAATTCAATTTTAAATACTGGTGAAATTCTATTTCAAAAAGGGAAATCACTCTTTCGCCATCTCTCACAGCATATCCCACAGATTCTTCCGTACTTTTAGAGATGCGATTTAAGATTTCTAATATCTTACTTTCATAATGATAATTATTCAGATAAATATTTCCCATATGATAGAGTGTAGGGCCTATTTTATATTTTTTAGTCCCTTCATCTCGAATAACATATCCTTTACTCAATAGCTCTGCTAATATCCGATGGACCGTGGTTCTGTTGATTTTGGACAAATGACTTAATTCGCCTATTTTGTATTCGTAAGGTTCCTGACTAAGAATTTCTAAAACCTCCGTAATTTTTTCAAGGCTTGTCAGCTTCTCCATTCCCTATCCCCTTTCCTCTTTTTATCAAAACAAAGACACATCTATTCTCCTATACTTTCGTGAAATTGTAAACTGCAAAAAAGAAACAAAATAAAAAACTCCCCGTACAGGGGAGGGCGTTGTACTATTACAGAGGAGATAATGTATTAATTTCATAAGGTGTTTCTTGATAAACGTAGTTCAGCCAATTTGAGAAAAAAAGACTTGCATGACTGCGCCATCTTATAACAATTTCGTTCTCAGGATTTTCATTTCTAAAATAATTTATGGGCACCTGAATATCGATTCCTTTTTTGATGTCTCTCTCATACTCCATCTGTAAAGAGTCTCTATCATATTCAGAATGACCTTGTACGAAAATTTGTCTATTGTCCTTTGTAGCGATAATATGCGGACCTGCTTGTTCCGACTCTGCGAGGATATCTAAAGCTGAGACTTTAAGAATGTTCTCGCTTTTAATCTGAGTATACCTGGAATGAGGTACGAAAAACTCTTCATCAAATCCTCTTAATAACTCGGACTTGGGATTATTAACTTTATGAGGAAAAACACCGAATAATTTTTTATCCAATGGATATTTATCAATCCCATAATGATAATATAATCCTGCTTGGGCACCCCAACAGATATGTAGGGTACTAAAGACATTGCTCTTAGAATATTCCATCAGCTCAGACAATTCATCCCAGTAGTCAATCTCCTCGTAGGGTAAAGTCTCCACTGGCGCACCTGTGATAATCATCCCATCGAATTTCTGATTCTTTATTTCATCATAAGTTTTATAAAAATTATCCAGATGGTCTTGTCTTGTGCTCTTTGTCTCATGTGTGTCCATATGAAGAAGCTGCATTTCAACTTGAAGAGGCGTGTTGGCTAACATCCTAACCAATTGCGTCTCAGTCACTTCCTTTGCAGGCATTAAATTAACAATCGCAATACGCAAAGGCCGAATATCCTGATGGGCTGCTCTGAGTTCATTCATGACAAAAACATTTTCTTCAGTTAATACCTTATAGGCAGGTAACCTTTCCGGCACAACAATGGGCATAGGTCTCACTCCTTTTTAATTATGAATTAAGATTAAGTCTAAGGGTAAGTTAAAAATTAAGTATTTACTAATAAATCAACCCTCAACTTACACTACTCCGAAGGAGTTATTTAAACTTAAGCTTATTATTTTTTCACTGCCTTCAGCGCCATATCGAAATCTTCAATAATATCCTTAATACTTTCAATACCAACAGAAACCCTGACCAAATCCGGTGCTACACCAGATGCAATCTGTTCAGCTTCAGAAAGTTGCCTGTGGGTTGTGCTCGCTGGATGTAAAATTGAAGTTCTCGCATCCCCTAAATGAACCACCAATGACGTTAATTTCAAATGCTTTATCAATTCCTTTCCAGCTTCTGATCCTCCTTTAATTCCAAAAGTCAAAATCCCACTGGCCCCGTTGGGCAAATATTTTTTCGCCAAAGCATATTCATCCAGGTTAGGAAGGAGCGGGTATTTGACCCAGCTTATACTTTCATGATTTTCAAGAAACTCTGCCAACTCAAGGGCATTGGCACTATGTCTTTCCATACGCAAATGAAGGGTCTCCAATCCTAAATGAGAAAGAAAAGCATTAAATGGACTCATAACAGTCCCGAAATCCCTCAAGAGTTGCACTCTTGCCTTAACAATATAAGCACTTTCCTTAAATCGCTCATAATATCTTAAACCATGATAGCTTTCATCCGGCTCTACGAGTCCTGGAAATTTTCCATTGTCCCAATTAAAATTACCGCCGTCAATAATGACACCTCCAATGCTGGTTGCATGCCCATCTGTATATTTGGTTGTAGAGTGCAATATAATATTTGCACCATGTTCAAAAGGCTTACATAAGAATGGTGTTGCCAGAGTATTGTCAACAATAAATGGGACGTCCAATGCTTTTGACACTTGAGAAAACTTATCAAAATCCAAAATGTTTAAACCTGGGTTTCCAATTGTCTCTCCAAATATAGCCTTTGTATTGGGTTTGGCTGCTTTTAATATTTTTTCCATGCTATCTGTGGGTCTTACAAAGGTTACTTCTATTCCAAGCTTTCTTAAAGATACATTAAACAAGTTATATGTTCCGCCATAAATAGTAGAAGAAGAAATAATATGATCACCTGCACTACATATATTAAGCATGGCAAGCATTGAAGCAGACTGTCCTGAAGCAGTCGCAACAGCACCAACGCCTCCTTCTAATAAGGCCATTTTCCCTTCAAACTCGCAAACAGTGGGATTACTTATTCTTGAATACATATGTCCATCAACGGTTAAATCAAACAACCCCGCAACGACATCTGAATCATAATACTTGTAAGTGGTACTTTGTACAATAGGCAATACTCTGGGTTCTCCTGATTTTGGATCATAAGTTCCTTGGACACACTGGGTCTCTACCTGAGATTTTTTTTCCATAATAATGGCCTCCTCTTATTAAAATTCTGAAGTATTAAGTTTAAATATTGTTGTAAAATTAGTCCAAGTTATACTTCAACTTATACTTCAACTTCAACTTCAACTAATACCGTAACTAAAAAACCGCTTCTGGATAAGAAGCGGCATTACTTTTAAAACTGCTGCTCTTATCTTTCAGGATTATTCCTGCTGGAATTGGCACATTGCTGAATCAGCTGTTGCCGGGTTTCATAGGGCCAGTCCCTCCACCTCTCTTGATAAGATTGTATATTTCTTATTTAATTAAATAGAATTCTAACCCAAAAATATTTTTGTGTCAAGGCAATCTGCAACTTATTTCTATGGTTCTTAGATATTTTATTCAATATCTTTCATTAACATACTTTTCAATAATAGATTTTTTAGGGATAAGAGAAAAAACATTTTCTCTTATTAATTCTTCACGCACTCCAGGATTTATAGAGTGCAATATTGTATTGTCGTAATCTTTCAGAACAATCTCAAAAAGGCGATCCTTTAAAGCAAGGGATTTAACTTTGATATAATAAGCTTCTACATTTTCATAATCTAAAAATCTTAACAGTTTTAAAACGGTTTCATCTTTCTTTCTATAAAAGTGAGCCGTCTTATTCCTATATCTTTCTGCCACTTCAGGATGTTTCTCAATAATTTTATTTTCCTTGGATTTCATGTGGGCGTATTTCGCCATCACATTATAATATTGGTAATTATAAATGCCCTTTTCAAAAGAATCGATCCTATGAACGAAAGGTTTAAGGTCAAGTCTTACGATGAAATCATATTGTTCTTCTATGAACTCTTTTTTGTTTATATCTCCTTTTTTGAACAAATCAATTAATGCATCTCTATTAGAAAAAAACTTATCAAAAGTCGTTTCATGAACTCTATTTACCATGATAAACACCACCATTATATTATTCTAAAAGGTTTACACTGAAGATAGTCGCATGAAACCAGGTGGTATTCCACGCCATTTTTAAGACCCTGTAATCCAGCACGATAATAATTTTTGCCATGCAAATGGGCATATATGACTCTTTCCACACCATAAGCCTCCGCCAATTGGATAAATCCAGACACTTCATGCTTTTCATTAGTAGGGGGATAATGCATCATAATGATTCGCTTTGCCCATTTTTCCTTAGCCGCTTGTTCAAGGGAGAGCTCTAATCTAAGAATTTCCCTTTCATATATCTTCTGATCATGCTTGGTAAAATTGGTATCGTTTGGGCAAAGCCAACCTCTTGTACCACATATGGCATAATCTTCAAATGTGCTAAATGAATTCTGAATAAAACATAAATTTGGATGAGCGTCCTTCAACTTACCGATGGATTGCCACCAATAGTCATGATTCCCTTTTACTAATATTTTTCGACCAGGCAACGCATTAAGCCACTCCAAGTCCAGGCAAGCCTCTTCTAAGGTTAATGCCCAAGAAACATCTCCGGGAATTAGTACCGTATCTGTATCTTTAATCATTTCAAGCCAGGCTTTTTTAACTCTTTCTGTATGATTTTCCCATTGATCTCCAAAGATATCCATGGGTTTTTCCAAGGCAAAGGACAAATGTAAATCTCCTATTGCAAACAAGGCCAATTCATCACCCCCTGCACTTGCTATTGCAAGCTCTCTCTTTACTCTATGACAGTCATGATTTCTTCTACGTTTTTTTTAGGAGGACTCTTTCTTTCGCCATCTGGGACACCAATTGGCAATAATGCAACTAACATGTACCCTTCTTTATTAAATCCCAAGGCCTTCTCAATCTCATCCCCTGAATGATTTGGACTCGTCATCCAGCATCCTCCGTATCCCATGTCTACTGCTGCTAAAAGAAGATTCTCAATGGCAGCACCTATACTTTGAATGCCAGGATTTGCCTTCATAAGCCTTTCAAGTTTTTCAGGTGAGGCTTTGGTTTGTAAAAGCTCTTTATATCCTTCCGGAACATATTCTCCTGCATAAACAGCAATCACAACAGGCGCCTTCCTAAAGAAGGTTGCAAACCTCGAAAATTTATTAAACTTCTCAGCTTTTTCAGGGGGTAGTTCTGAGGAGATATCTGAGATGCTCTTTTCAACCCCTTCTGCCATTTTTGAAATAATATCCTTATTCTTAACCGCAACAAAATGCCAATTTTGAGAATTTTTACCCGAAGGTGCATTTCCCGCCGCCTCAATCATTTTTTTCAAATCTTCTACTGGTACCTCTTGGTCTTTAAACTTCCTAACACTATATCTTTTCAATATTAACTCAGAATAATTCATACACTTTCTCCTTTCAATCTTATTCATTCTCTTTTGAAGATAACAGATAACAGATAATAGATAATAGTTAAGGTTGATTTTGCTATACTTAGGGCAAAATCTCTAATCTCTTCTAGGACAACCGCAAGGGTCATCCCTACACATCTTCCTACTCTTCTAACCTTAAAACGAAGATTTTGGAACAAAATCCTCCACAACTGTTATATGTTATCTATTATCTTTTATCTCTTCTAAGGACAACCGCAAGGGTCATCCCTACACATCTTCCTACTCTTCTAACCTTGAAACGAAGATTTTGGAACAAAATCCTCCTTAACTGTTATCTGTTATCTGTTATCTATTATCTTTTATCTCTTCTAAGGACAACCGCAAGGGTCGTCCCTACACATCTTCCTACTCTTCTAACCTTAAAACGAAGATTTTGGAACAAAATCCTCCACAACTGTTATCTGTTAACTGTTATCTATTATCTTTTATCTCTTCTAAGGACAACCGCAAGGGTCGTCCCTACACTCTTCGGACAACCGCAAGGGTCGTCCCTACACATCCCTAATCTCTATCACATTCACATCTTTATATTTTTTCAGATATTCCATTTCTCTTTTATGGCAAGTGAAAAGAATAACCTGGTTTGTTTTAGAATATTCATAAAGAAAATCCAATACAGCCCCTACTCTGCGATGGTCGTATTGTACAAAAGTATCATCTAAGATAATAGGAATCTTTTTATTGATCTTTTCAAAAATTAAATCCGCTATTCCCATCCTTACTGAAAAATAAATCTGATCCCATGTCCCATTACTCAAGTATTCAACATGATGTACTTCTTTACCCTCTTCTTCAGAAACCCTGACCTCGAAATCTTTTGAAATCATCATGTCACGGTATTTGTCCAAAGTAATCTTTTTCAGAAACTTTGCAGCAGAAGTATTCAATTTTGATCCAAATTCCATATGGAATTTCTGAAAAGCTTGATTCAATGCCTCCAACGCTTCATCCGCGGATTTCATCTCTGTTTCATATAGTAACCATCTTTTTCTAAGAACATCAATTTTGCCTTTAATCATTTCACTTGCATGTTCATAAGCCATAAGAACTTCTTCCAAAATATCTTTTTCCAACTGATTAATCTCATTTAGCAGATCTGCTTCTTCTCTTATTATTCTTTCCATCTTTTCTGTATATTGACCCGATTTTTCCTTAAGAGCTTCACACTTACTGATTGTTTCTTTCAGCTGTTCCTTATCTTTGCAACGATACTTTTGCAAAAGCGTCGATATTAAAGCATTACTCCTATTGAGCTGGTCTTTACTATTTTCCTCATGGTAATCTCTTAATAACCTTTCCTTTTCAGAAAGCTTCGTATCAATTTTACCATAATCCATTCTAAGTTTTTGGAACTTTTCTCTTATTTCTCTGATATTTTTAACTTCATAGGTTCTATAGATTTCCACGAGTCTTTTTTCTAACCGCTGTATTTCTTCAGAGATTTTTTCTTTTTCCGATGAAAAATCTCGCCATTGATGAGACAAGTTACTACTTCTGCGATAAAAAAAATAAACGGGCAAGAGAAATATCATAGCTAAGGGCACAGGGACCATTTGTGTCATCAAAGCACCCACCAAAGCTAAAATAAACAAAAACCCAAAAGCTGCCATAGCAGTTCGATTATTGGCTCGCTTTCGGCCAAATTCTTGATCTGTGTTCTCCTTTTGAGATTGATGTTTTAAATCATTAATTCTTTCGAAAACACCTTCTGCATCTTCAATAATGTACTCCAATTTATTAAAACCTGAGGTTTCTAATCTTTCTTTTTCATGTTTCAATTCTATAATCTCTTGCTGGATGACTTCATACTTTCTAACTTTTTCAGCATAGCCCTCCATACGAATATGTTCTTCACTAATTTTATGAAAATCTTTATTAGCCTCAATAGGGTCCATAGACAAAAAGTCTGACATAAGTGAAATGGATGCAGATTCTTTTTCAGCAGCACTTTTTTCCATTTCTTTTTTTGCATAAATCTCTCGAATATTTCGTTGTTTCATTCTTTTTGATTTAATCGATTCTATTTCTTCGCCAATTATATCTCTTAATCTGGAAACCCTCTCAACTTCTTCATCTAAAAAAACATGCTTATTTTCAAGTCTTGTTTCAAAGTCATGTTTCATGCTATTTAAAGAATTAAATTTCTCAACATTCTCATGATATAAGTTTTTTAATTGATCTAAGATGCCAGGCTTCCTTTGGGTATTGACCATTCCTTTTCTATAATCTTCTAACTCTTTCTTAGCTTGATTATAGGATACGGAAGCATCTCCACTTCCTTGAAGATTGGTTAAATACTTCTGTATCTCATCACTGCCTTCTTTGGTAATTTCACTGGATAATTGTCGGATCAATGCGGTCTTTTCATATGTACTTTCATCTATTCCAAAAAGGAATTTTCCCGGTTTATCCATACTTTCAAAAGCAATTTCTTCACCAGAAACACCATTTAGAACTTCAATTTTATCTTGACTCTTCTTCTCACCGAAACTCCTTCTAATATTATAAATCAAAGGATCCTCTATAATTTGAAGTTCCCCAGAGGCAGACTGTGCATCCCAAGGCATATATCTTTTTCGATCGTTGTCACGCACATTCTTTTTCTGATTCGTAATACCATATAATGTAGATTTAACAAAGGCTACGATTGTACTTTTTCCTGCTTCATTATTTCCACAAATAACATTGAGCCCTTCAGTAAAGGTTATTTCGAAATCTTTCAATTTACCAAAGTTATTAATAACGGCCTTAGAAATTCTCATCAAATTCAATCCTTTCTCCGTTTAGGGCGCAGATTCCTATCTTCAAGGCCCGTTTGAGCAATCGTATTTCCTCTTCCTCATGGCATTCCTTAATATTACTTATAATGTTATTAATGAAAACATTTTTGAGTGTATCATTGTCTAAAAGCTCATCTATGTCAATACTAAAGGTCGTTTCATTAATCACCTTTATGTAATAAGTAACCTCTTTTAATTTGCTTGCGATAATCTCTGAAGAAATGCTAAAATCCTCTGAAATATCTCCCTTTAAAATGATTTTATAAAAATTCTCTTTTGATTTTATCTCTAAATTATCCTTAATCTTTTCTGTTATTTCTTCATAAGTACACATGCCTGAAATATCTATTTCTTTTTCAATGTATTCTCTCTTACCTGTGGGACAAAACTGAATCTGAACATAATCTTTAGCAATACTGCCTAATACTACGCCCTTAACCCCTGTTTCATCAAATCCTTTTCCCTCCGGCGTACCTGGATAACACCAATAAACATTTCCCACTTTATTCAGACCTGAGAAAGAATGAACATGCCCCAAGGCTAAATAATCCAATCCGCTGTTTTCAATATCCAAAAGTGTAATGGGATTATATCGACTCTTGCTCTCAGAAGAAACAATCTCTCCATGCATTATCATAATATTAATTTTGCTTGGGTCATCCACTTTAAAACCTTTTAGCAAATTTTCATCCTCATAAGACTCGTAAAAGCTAACGCCATATATACACAGATTTTTTTGAGGGAAGTCCACTTTACCTATGGTCCTATCAAACAAATGTAGATTCTTTGGCCAACTCTCCCTTTTGTAATAGTAGTTTCTTGATAAACTATCATGGTTTCCTGCACAGACCAAAACAGGAATAGGCTTTATATCATCAATCTTTCTTACTATATAATCAATGGTAGTCTTTTTGACAGATTCCCTATCAAATAAATCTCCACTAATCATTAGTAATTCTACCTTTTCTTTTTTTGCTAACTCTACAATCTGTCCAAAATTTTCTCTAAGTTCTTCCTGACGTATTTCGGACAGATGCTCTAAAAGTCCTATCATGGGAGCATCTAAATGTAAATCAGCACAATGAAGAATCTTAACTGAATTCATAACGTCACTCCTTTTCAATATTATATTTCCATATCTTTTCATATAGGCTGGTCCGGCTTATGTCTAAAATCTTTGCCGTTTCTGACTTGTTCCCCCCAGCTCTTTCCAATACTTCTAAAATAGTCTTCTTTTCCACTGCATCCATAACATCTTTTAATTTGGAATGACTGATTCTATTAAAATCAAAACTGAAATTTTTTATCTTTATAGGTAAATCTTCAACTTGTATTTCCTTCCCATAATCTAAGAGATTCACGGTTCTTTCAAGAACATTTTCTAATTCCCGCACATTCCCTGGCCATGCATATCTTTCGAGATATCTTAAAGCATCTTTGGAGATGGCATTAACATAATTGCCCGCTTGCTCGGAAACTTTTACCAAAAGGTGTCTAACCAAAGGTTCTACATCTTCTTCTCTTTCCCTCAGAGGAGGAATGTTTATATTCATAACATTTAAACGATAATATAAATCCTCTCTGAAATTTCCATCTGAAACCAATTGCTCTAAATCTCTATTGGTTGCTGCTATAATTCGAACATCTAAAATAATGCTTTTTATGCCCCCAACTCTTTCAATTACTTTTTCTTGAATGGCTCTCAAAAGCTTTACCTGCATATGCAAAGGCAGATCGCCAATTTCATCTAAAAATATACTTCCTCCATCAGCCAACTCAAACTTCCCGATTTTACCGCCTTTTTTTGCTCCAGTAAAAGCGCCTTCTTCATACCCAAAAAGTTCAGATTCCAGTAATTCAGAAGGTATCGCACCACAATTAACCTTTACAAAGGGTCCCATGGCCCGATGACTGGCTGCATGAATAGCATGAGCAAAGAGTTCTTTACCGGTACCACTTTCTCCGTATATTAATACATTAGAGCTTGTCAACGCTGCTTTTTCAGCAATATACTTAGTCCCTTTTATTTTGTTACTGGCTCCAATGATATTTCCAAAATTATATTTAACATCTCTGACTTCTTTTAAAGCTTTCTTATAATAATCTAATTCATATTCAAATTTATGAACTTTCTGTGCTAAAATATCCAACTCCGTCACATCTCTAAACATAATACGACCTACAGCACCTATAACTTTTCCATTTTCGTAAATAGGGATCCGCATGGCAATGACTTTAGACTCATTAATTTCCTGTATGTCTCCAATTTCCTCTTTCCCAGTTCCCAAAACGATATGCAAACGAGTATTATCAATGATATCCATTACCTTCTTGCCAAGAACATCTTCTCTTGTCTTATCTAAGAAACGCAAGTACGGCTCATTTATCCAAATAATCTTGGATTTATTGTCAACAACAACAATTCCTTCATATACTTTATCAAGAACCATTTTCATTAATTTATCAGATGTTATAGCAGATTCCATAATCCATCAACTCCCTGAAGAATCGTATTTTTAAGACGACTGTATTGTTTTGCAAACATTATATCATAAAAAAACTGTCAAGTAATCAAAAACACCTTATAATTACATTTGTGTTGCCTAATGAATACTATTAAAGCTTAAGTACGCTTTTAATTAAAATTATAAAAATAGTAATTGATAATGACTATCAAAAGTGCTATAATAGTAATTGATAATGATTATCAATTATGGAGGTATATTCTGCTATGACACTTAATAAAATTAATAAAGGTCAAGAATTTAAAATAGAAAATATAATTGAAAAATCCATACGAGAACAGGCTATTCGATTAGGGCTTTTTGAAGGGGCTTTAGTAAAATGTTCCTACAAACTCCCTTACGGTCCCATGGTACTTAAAACCGGCATGCAGGAAATCGCTATTGGAAGAAGACTTGCAAAGAAAATTATTGTGTCAATTTAACGGAGGAACTAACATGCACAAGCATCATGGAAGGCATCACAGAGATAGCAACGGAATAGAAAAACCAAGACTAGTACTGGCAGGCAATCCCAATGTAGGAAAATCTGTATTTTTCAATTCACTGACTGGCATTTATGTGGATGTCTCCAACTTCCCCGGAACCACAGTGGATTTGAGCATGGGAAGCTTTGATAGATATACGGTTATAGATACACCTGGAGTTTATGGTGTATCTTCTTTTAATGATGAAGAAAGTGTCGCTCGCGATTCTATCTTAAACGCAGATTTAATCTTAAATGTAGTAGATGCTGTACACTTAGAAAGAGATCTTTTTCTAACTCAGCAAATTATTGATATGGGCAAGCCAATGGTTGTTGCTCTTAACATGATGGACGAAGTTGAAAGAAGTGGTACACAAATTGATATAGGCCGCCTCTCAGATTTATTAGGCGTTCCTGTTATTCCAGCATCTGCCGTCAAGAATATAGGATTAAAAGAAATAAAAGAAATGCTTTTAAAAGGTGGTACTATAGGAAAGAAGATTCCTGAGATACAGGCCTTGATATCTGAAGCACGGACTTTGGTAAATTCCGACGGAGAAGCCGTAATGCTTTTAGAAGAAGACGAGCATGTTCTGCAACAATTTCAACTCACAAAAAAATATGCTTATCGGGAAGCTTTCTATAATCTCAGAAGGGACCATGTCAACAAAATTGCTAATGCGATCATCTATCGTCCCCATACAAAAAATACACTTTTAGATACCTTTGGCATTATGCTTCTTAAACCCATCACAGGTATACCTTTGCTTTTTTTATTACTTTATATCCTATACAAGCTTATTGGCGAGGTCATTGCTCAACATGTGGTAGGGGTAACTGAAGAGATTATCATGGGCACTTACTACTATAATTTTATTATCAAAATAGCAGATAGAATCGTTGATCAAACTTCTTTCGTGGGCATTCTCTTATTTGGTGAATTCGGCGTATTAACCATGGTTCCTATTTATATTATTGGGCTTTTGCTTCCTTTGGTCATCGGCTTTTATTTTTTCATGTCTATCCTTGAGGATTCAGGTATTCTACCGAGAATTGCCGTTTTAGTCGACAGACTGTTAAATTTCATAGGATTAAACGGTCGTGCCATCATTCCTCTTATCTTAGGTTTTGGCTGTGTTACCATGGCAATTATGACCACTCGGATATTGGGTTCAAAAAGGGAAAGATTTATCGCCACAATGCTGTTAAGTGTGGCAGTACCTTGCTCTGCTCAATTAGGCGTTATCATTGGGATTGCAGCTACATTGAGCACGCAGTTAACGCTTATTTACACTTTCACTATATTTTTAGTTTTTGTTGTTCTGGGAACCTTACTCAATTTACTACTACCAGGCCAATCGTCGGAATTAATGATTGATATTCCACCAGTGAGGATTCCTCAAGCAAAAAATATACTGAAAAAAACGGCAGCAAAATCTAAAATGTTTCTTTATGAAGCGGGCCCTTTATTTCTTTTAGGTGGCGTAATTATAACAGTCCTTCAGTACACCCAAATGCTTGAAGTCATTTCAAATTGGTTTTCCCCTATTACAGTGAATTTTTTACAACTGCCCTCAGAAACAACCAACACTTTCATTATGGGAATCATCCGTAGAGACTTCGGAGCTGCTGGACTAAATACCATGGTTTCTCAAGGATTGCTCTCTTCCGCACAGGTAGTCGTAGCATTAGTTGTAATCACATTATTCGTTCCTTGCATTGCTTCAATCATGGTCATTTTTAAAGAAAGAAAATTGTCGGATGCCCTTTTAATCTGGATCAACAGCTTTATCATCGCCTTCGGCATTGGCGGCATCGTTTCATATATATTGATATAATTGTCAGTGAAAGTAAAGATTGAGCTTAAATAGACTCCTTCGGAGTAGTGTAAGTTAAAAACCAGTATGGATTATAGAGTATGAATACCAATGATAATTCACAATTAATTATGGTAGGAAAGTTTACTTAATGACAAAACTTTCTTCCTTTTAAACTTAAACTTAAACTTACACTTACACTTACACTTACACTTATACTTACACTTACACTTACACTTACACTTACACTTATACTTATCCGTACGAGACCTTCAAAAAACAAATTGAGGCCAAGCTTATAAAAACGCTTGGCCTCAGCTATGGGTGAGAATACGGAAGAGAATTGTCCTTCCAACCTTAATATAGCCCTGTTTGGTTATTTATATACATTAAATTAAAATTTTTTATCATAGATTCCCATGTCCATACCAAAACGAAGATTTTGGAACAAAACCCATCTTCAATCCTAAATCCTAAATCTTAAATCTTTAACTATAAATCCTAAATCACAAATCAAGCGGTTGGGCACAGGGACCCAACCCTACAACTTACACTTACTCTTTCAACTCTTCAATATCATCCGTATAAAAGCCTACAACGCCTTTATATTCAAGTTCTTTTTTTCTTTGAGAGTCATTAACGAAATAAGCGTATATCTTTTTATCCTTAAGCTGAAGAACTTCCTGATAATCCGATTCAATCTTACTTTCTGGCAGCACTGCCGCAAAAACATTATTGAGCATTATAAAATATAAGATTTCTCTATTCGTATAATCCGAGTCTTCATTGACTTTAAAAATGATATTGGGATACCCTAAATACTCTGCTCGTGTAAATTCATCCATTCGATTCATTTCCGGAATAAATTTATTGATATATTCAGGATAATTCTCTTTAATAACCTTTAAAAAATCAATGCTATCTGTTTTTACTTTTGGAATAATCATAACATCTTGATGGGTTCTTATCCATTGTATTAAATCATCCAATGTCATTTGATGCCATCCGTTAATCATTTCAAAGCTTGTGAATTCTTCCAAAGAATAGCGTTTATTTTGTTGATTAAAAAGCTTAGCCACAGATGTATTCCAATCCTCAATAAGTACTGGATATCCATCAGATGTCCAGTCAATATTCACTTCAATGTATTTCGCACCTTTTTCATAGGATCCATCCAAGGCCTCTTTTGAATTGGTCATAATTTTGTTGTCAATGATGCCGCCACCTCTTGCAATGATAATGCCCTGATCAGCAGGCTTCTCACCTAATATTTCTTCTATTGTTTGATTTTTTAAAAGTAACTTTCGAAGCACATCATTTTCAAGATAAAAATTCCCTCGATTAATCTCATTTACCGCTTTTGAATACCCATCCTTACATAGCTCCAAATCAACAGATTCTCTTGTCTTAATATCCCATGCCCGACCATTTTCAAATATTCCATCTCGTGACATTTCATAAATAATATTATCTTGAATAAAGGATCCCTTTGACATATAAGTCTGAGAGGCCACAAATCCTGTTTCTGCATTAATAAGATTCTGACCGAAATACAAAGTATTCAGCTTGTCAACTCCAAGCAAATAACTTACAGTGGGAAGAAAATCAATCTGCCCCCCTGTGGTGTCAATGGTCTTGCTCATATTAATTCCAGGAATGTGAATTATTAAAGGAATATTGAGCATTTCGTCATAATCATAAGGATACCCTAAAAATCGACTCACAGATTGATTCGTATCTTCATCTTTCCAGTTAAGTCCAAAATGATCTCCATAAATAACAATCATTGAATTCTCATACAAATCATTTCTTTTTAAGTCTTCAATAAATCTTTTAATTGCGTCATCCGTATAGCGTACCCCTTGAAGATAATCTCCAAAAAGCGTCTCCTCATCCTCCGGTTTCAAGGCTATTTTCTTATACGGGTTCGGTATTTCATAAGGATGATGGCTGGAAAGGGTGATTAAAAAACCATAAAAAGGCTGCGTGGATTCCTTTAGAATCTCTACTGACTGATCAAAAAAGTCAAAATCAGTAATCCCCAAACCTATAATTTCGTCAATTTCATAATCCCCCTCATTGATATAAGTATCAAAGCCTTGTCCGGGGTAAGCCTCTCCTCGATTCCAAAAATCTTTCTTATAGCCATGAAAAGCCATGGCATTATATCCTTCATCTCTCAAAATCCATGGCAACCCATGAAAATAATTTTCTGTATACAGACTATAGGTATAGCTCCTAAAAGAAGCATATAATGAATTGTGACTAACGAATTCTGCATCAGAAGTGTTACCACTGCCTAATTGCTGAAAATAATGATTAAAATAGATGCCATCATTATCAATCAATTGATTTAAAGTGGGTGTTATTTCCTGGCCATCGTAGAATTTATTAATCATCATATCCTGAAGAGATTCCACCTGTATAACAATAAGATTTCTCCCTTTTGCAATGCCAAACAGTTCATCTCTTTCTTCATTCTCATAGCTGTTTTCATTGATAGTAAAATCAGATTCCCCGAAAGTTTCTTTGCTTTTAGATAGAAACAAAACATCCTGTATATGGTAAGTAAAAAACTCTTGATTGCTAATAGAAGTCAGAAGTTCTCCTTGAGCCGGATTTAAAACGATAAAAGAAATCATGCTTATAAGCAATACAGAAAGTATGGTCTTAAGGTTCTTTAACTTTCTATGCTTCCAATAATAGTATTCCATATTTTTTGTAGGTTTCAAGAGAAAAGTATACATCACCATTAGAATAGCATCTATTAGTAAAAGGAAAAATTGCGGTTTGACAATCTCAAAAATACTATCTGAAACATACCCCAGCAATCCAACAGCTTCTATCATATTTATGGATAAATTTCTGTTAAAATAACTGAAATAGCTTACATCCATAAACATAAGAAGAGAAAGAATCAAATAAAGCAACGAGGCAATTTTCTTGTTTTCAAAAAATAAGAAAAAGATTATCAAGTAAATTATAGTTAATGAAGAAATAAAAAAGAAATTTGTTACATCCATAAAAGTATAGTATACAGCCACTTTAGTCAGTAAAACAAAAAAAAGAAAGCCAATAACCCATTTATTATTCTTTGATTGCATGCTAGATACTCCTTCATTTTCTAAGAAACTATAACCATTATAATATAAAGAAAAGAAAATTCAACTTAAATACACTAATATTTGCAACTGGACAATTTGGGCATTTTGCTATAATATTAAGAACAAAGGTATATTAAAATACCTTGAAAAAACAAAAATAATAAAGGAGGGATTTTTATGCAACAAAGAGAAAACTGGGGTTCAAGACTCGGATTTCTTCTAGCAGCAGCCGGTTCAGCAGTTGGTTTAGGAAACATTTGGAGATTCCCGTATTTAACGGGAGAAAACGGCGGTAGTGCATTCATAGTTATTTATTTAGTTTGTGTTTTTGTAATCGGTTTAAGTATTATGATTGCTGAATTTACTGTTGGTAGAAGAAGTGGCCTTGCAGCAGTAGGCGCTTATAAAAGCTACAGCCGAAATTGGACATTTGTAGGTGTAATCGGGGTTCTCAGTGGATTCTTAATCATGGGGTTCTACCCAGTAGTTGGTGGATGGGCACTGGCTTATATTGTGAAATCTATTACAGGATTAACAAGTGCGCCTGATGCCATTGGAGATGTATTTGGTGGATTTATTACCAATTCTTTTGAACCATTACTATGGATGATTGCATTCTTAGCTGTTAATGTTGCCATTGTTGCCAAAGGCATTGCAGGTGGTATCGAAAAAGCATCCAAAGTATTAATGCCCGTACTCTTTTTCTTACTCATATTCATTGGTATCAGAAGCGTCAGTCTTCCCGGCGCCGATGCAGGACTTAGTTTCTTATTTTCACCAGATTGGTCTGTAGTAACAGGCGCAACCGTCTTAGCAGCGTTAGGTCAGGCATTTTTCTCACTTAGTTTGGGTATGGGGTGTATGATCACATACGGAAGCTATTTGAATAAAAAGCAAAATCTTGCTAAAGATGCTGTTATCGTAACTTCCTTAGATACACTTTGTGCAATCTTAGCCGGTATTGCTATATTCCCAGCTCTATTTGCTTTTGGTATGGAACCTGCACAAGGCCCAGGTCTTGTATTCGTAGTGGTCCCATCCATATTTGCTGCAATGGGTGGTGGTGTTGGCGTATTCTTCTCTACCTTATTCTTTGTAGCTCTTGCAGTTGCAGCACTTACTTCATCGGTATCATTACTAGAAGTAGTAGTAGCTTATTTAATAGATGAAAAGAAGATGGCAAGAAAAAAAGCTGTTTATTTAGCTTCAGCCGTTATGGCTGTTTTATGTGTCATGGCTTCTTTGTCATTAGGCGTTACGTCTCATATCACCGTATTGGGCGTTGGTGCATTTGACTTCTTTGATATCCTTACTGACAAGATATTCTTAGCAATTGGCGGCATGTTCCTTGCTATATTTGCTGGTTGGGTATATAAGAAAGAAGACCTTAAAGCTGAATTAACAAATGAAGGCACCATTAAGATGGCACTTTTCGAAGTATGGTATGCGTTGATTAAATATGTCATTCCTGTTGCAATTGCAGTTATTGCATTTATGGGTGTTAAATCCATTGCACAAACAGGATTAATGATATTCGGTCTCGCAGTTATTGTCGTACTTGCAATATTCTCTAAAAAACTATAATTATATATTCAATATATAATTAACCTTAAAGAGGACGGCTGATTGTTTCATATAGAAACAACCAGCCGTCCTTGTTTTTACGTCAGAGAAGGTAGCAAACGAAACGTCAGGCTGTGTGAGTAATCATGCAGTCTACTTCCCCATAATTAC
>JADQBM010000045.1 GCA_016278615.1 Clostridia bacterium
CTAGGGCTTCAACTGAAAAACTCTTAGCCAATCAAAGATTGGAGAGTTTCAGTATAGAACCTACATCAGAATCTAAGATTCTGTGTTAGGTCTCTAAGATTTAGGATTTAAGATTGAATGAAGAAATTTGATTATGCAAATTTCCTCGTTAATTCTTAATTATTAATTCTTAATTCTTAATTAAATTAAGGAGGATATACTTATGAGCAAAGCGGATATGACCTTTATTTCTATGTGTAAAGATATTTTAGAGAATGGGTTTTCATCTGAGAAAGAGAATGTACGTGCCAAGTGGGAAGATGGTACTCCGGCCCATACAATAAAAAAGTTTGGAGTCGTAAATCGATATAACCTTTCAGAGGAATTCCCAATTATTTCTTTAAGGCCGACTAATCTAAAGGCAGCAATTGATGAAATTTTATGGATATGGCAAAAAAAATCAAACAATATTCAAGACTTAAAAAGTCACATTTGGGATAGCTGGGCGGATGATAAAGGGACTATTGGTAAAGCATATGGGTATCAATTAGGGATAAAACATAAATATAAAGAGGGAGAATTTGATCAAGTTGATCGCGTCTTGTATGATTTAAAAAACAACCCTTATAGTCGAAGAATCATAACAAATATTTACAATCATATGGACTTAAATGAGATGAATTTATACCCTTGTGCCTACAGCATGACTTTCAATGTAACAGGGGAAAAATTAAATGCCATTTTGAATCAGCGCTCACAGGATACGTTAGTTGCGAACAATTGGAACGTATGCCAGTATGCTACATTGGTACATATGTTTGCTCAGGTGAGTGGTCTAAAGGTAGGAGAGTTTGTTCATGTTATTGCAGATGCTCACATATATGATCGGCATATCCCTTTAGTCAAAGAACTCATGGAGCAAAAACCGTACCCAGCACCTAAACTCGTTATAAATCCTGATATAAAAGATTTTTATGATTTCAAAGTGGACGACTTTATTTTGGAAGGGTATCAAAGCGGGAAGCAAATTAAGAATATTCCTGTTGCGATATAAAAGGTGAGTGATATATGAAAGCAATTGTAGCTGTAGATTTAAATTGGGGAATTGGGTTTAACAATCAGCTCTTAGAAAGAATCCCAGAAGATATGAAGTACTTTAAAGAAATGACATTAGGGAAAACTGTTGTCATGGGTAGAGAGACCTTTGAATCTTTGCCTGGGAAAAAACCTTTAAAAGAAAGAAAAAACATCATTTTAACAACTAATAAGAATTATTTTGGTGAAGATATGATTATATACCATTCATTGGACAAGTTGCTTCAAGAGATAAAAGCACATTCTCAGGAAGATGTTTTTGTTATAGGAGGAGAATCCGTCTATTCGCAATTATTGCCTTATTGTACTGAAATCTACGTGACAAAGATTGAGAAAGCATATGAGGCAGATAAATACTTTATAAACCTGGACAAACTAGGCTGGGAGAAAGTATATGAAAGTGAAGCAAAGAATTACAACGGTATAGCGTTTCGATTTACGAAATACGTTAAGATTTAAAATCGGGTTTAATTTAGGATTTAGGATTTAAGATTTAAGATTGATGGAGGATTTTCATTCTAAAAATCTACAATTATTATAATTGAAATTTTGTTAAAAATAAAATTTCTTCCTTAAATCCTAAATCTTAAATCCTAAATCACCAAGGAGGGTTATCATGAGTGATATCATAGAAGGTAGAAATCCTGTTATTGAGGCATTGAAAGCAGATCGCGAAATAGAAAAAATTTTAATTGCAAAAGGAGCGGATAATGGCTCTGCTAAGAAAATTATTGCCATGTCAAAAGACAAGGGCATCCCCCTTCAATTTGTAGAAAAACAGTTTTTGGACAAGCAAGCGACTGGCAATGCACACCAGGGTGTCATCGCATTTGCATCGGCTTATGAATATGCAGAACTCGAAGATATTGTTTTTAAAGCTCACGGGAAAAAGGAAGATCTGTTTGTCATTATATTGGATGGCATTGAAGATCCTCACAATTTAGGTGCTGTTATTCGCTCTGCAGAAGTAGCTGGAGCTCATGGCGTAATTATTCCTAAACGACGCGCAGCAGGGCTTACATCTGTAGCGGTTAAAGCTTCTGCTGGAGCAGTGGAACATATCCCTGTCGTCAGAGTTCCAAACCTTATTCACACCATTCGTCAATTAAAGGACTTAGGGGTTTGGGTTGCTGCAGCAGATATGAAAGGTGATGAACTTTTTAAGGCAAATTTAACAGGAAAAATTGCACTGGTTATTGGGGGAGAGGGTAAAGGAATCAGCAAGCTATTAATGGAGACTTGCGACTTTACTGTTAAAATTCCTATGCACGGAGAAATAGAATCCCTCAATGCTTCTGCAGCAGCGGCTGTGCTGATGTATGAAGTGGTAAGGCAGAGAAGCAATATTAATGAATAATTAATAATTAATAATGAATAATTAAGGAAAGAATTTGCTATGCAAATTCCAATCATTATAAAGAATAAAGATTTTTTAATGGAGTTTTTGCCTGAGCAAAAACATCCTTAATTATTAATTCTTCATTCTTCATTATTAATTTAAAAAAAAGGGTGAGTATTTTGAAACACTATCTCCTAATCGATGGATACAACATAATAAATGCTTGGCCAGTTTTAAAAGAACGGGCGGGGACTTCATTGGAAGATGCAAGAGATTACCTGATACATATGCTTGTAGATTTTAAAGCCTATACAGATCAAGATATTTGGATTGTCTTTGATGCACATCAAGTCAAAGGCGGGGATGATAGGAGAGACGAAGTAAAGGGCATCCATGTTGTATTTACAAAGGAAAACCAAACAGCAGATTCATTTATAGAAATGAAAGCTTCTGAACTAGCTAAAAAAAGATTCAATGAAGTAAGAGTTGCTACTTCGGACTGGGCGGAACAACAAGTGATTCTTGGAAGTGGTGCTACTCGGCTTTCTGCAAGAGAACTGTTCTTAGAAATGGAAGATAATCTCAAAAGGATTGTTAAGAAAACAGAGATTATCAACAGTTCCAGATATCTTCTAAGTGATAGGATAGATAAGAAGATTGCAAAACAACTTGAGGAATGGAGAAAAGACAAGAAAACACACAGATAAGAATAATCATTGACGCTATATAGGCCTTAAGGTATAATGAAATATACTTATTGCAATGGGTTAGAGTATTTTTGACAAATTTCGACAGATGACTTGAATTTAGGAATGCACAGATTTTCAGGAGGGATGAGGGTGAACCAAACTGTTACAAGAGATGAATTAATTGATTACGCCCAGTACAGGGATGAAGAAATTGTTAAGCTTGCAAAGCAAGGGAATGCTTATGCAGAAGAATCACTGATTCAAAAGTACAAGAAATTTGTTAAAAACAAAGCAAAAGCATATTTTCTAATTGGTGCCGACAGAGAAGACATTATTCAAGAAGGTATGATTGGACTTTTTAAAGCCATTAGAGATTTTGATGAGACGAAACTTGCCAGCTTTAAAGCTTTTGCTGAAATGTGCATTACAAGGCAAATCATAACCGCTATTAAAAGTGCAACACGTCAAAAACATATACCTCTAAATTCGTATATTTCCTTAAGCAAACCTATTTATGAGGAGAACTCGGAAAGAACCTTGATGGACATGCTTTCTTCTGAGAAAGTAACGGATCCCGAAACCATTGTTGTGTTCAAAGAAGAGATTGATTACATAGAGGCAAAAGTTGCAGGATCTTTAAGCAAATTGGAATGGAAAGTTTTAAGAGAGTATTTGTTAGGGAATTCTTACCAAGAAATCTCTGATAATATGAATAAGCCTATAAAATCCATTGATAATGCACTTCAACGCGTAAAAAGAAAACTTGAGGCCTATGTAGAAAATCGCAGATACTAAAATTTACTCTAAAATTTATTGAAATTGCTATAATGGGCAATAGATATGAGTTGACAGGACTAAGGGATAATAGTACAATAAATAGCGGTAAATAAAAAGATTCTTAGCTTTTATTGCCGTTTTTTTTTAAAAGCAGGAATCTATGCTGAGTGCCCATGTGGCTCAGTCGGTCAGAGCGTCGCCTTGGTAAGGCGGAGATCGGCGGTTCGAATCCGCTCATGGGCTCCAATTTAATTTAGTAATATTTCATTTGTGTTGCTAAGGAGGATTTAAAGATGGGAAAAGCAAAATTTGAAAGAAACAAGCCCCAT
>JADQBM010000121.1 GCA_016278615.1 Clostridia bacterium
ACCGCAAGCACGGTTCTGTGAGGGGTTGCCACCGTGAGGTGGCGTCTACTCGACCCTAACTTATCCAGTTATTTGGCTTCACATTTACATAAATTTCTTGACGACAGATGGTGACGGTGACTTTTCCTACGTTGTAAAGAAAGCCAAAGAGAAAAGCTCTATTAATATGTCTATAGAATAATCATCGTCCCCTTCTGGTTTATTGGTTGTTTAATTTTAATAGTAATTCATTATACTTAACAATAGCAACATTAAGAACTTGGCTAGCAGCTATAACATCACTATCTTGAAGATCTCCCTCTGTTTTTTCAATCAAATCAAGCAAATTTTTTTTCAATTCTTCAATATCATTAAGCAAGTTTTTAAGCTCGGACAATAAAAATCACCTCCTATATATAGAATGCAAAAAATATTAATACATTATACCGATATAGGAGAAAAATATTATGAAAGAAATATTTTTAAATTAATAAAATGTCAGAGCCAAAACAATAATCACCAAACCAAAAATCCCAACAAAAGTATCTACTATTACAATATCTTTACCCTGCTTCTTTTTCAACACCATCTCCTTTGTTATATTTCGTAATTTACTAAACATTATTTATATGACCATGTAGCATGTGACCCTATAGTCATATGCTATGATAATGTATTTAAGTTGGAAACTCTTTTTTACTATATGAATCGCAAAGAATATTTATTTTAAAAAGTATAGAAGTTCCTTATTAAAAAACAATAAATATATTGAAGAAAGTCAAAAATTTGATGATAAATAGAGGAATAAATGGTATTATTAAAGAATAAGTAGGTTATAAAGCCTTTTTAATGATGCTAAGATGAATCTTAAGGAGGAAAAATGATGAATGAGCTAAAAGTAAATAACCCGTTAGGTGTATCAGACTATAAGATTACCGGAGAAGATCCGGAAAATGTTAAGAATGCTTGGGAAAAATTCAAAGAAGCATTGGATTACATTAAGCAGTTGCCCTATAATATGACAAATTCAAATGAACAGATTGATGAGAATAAAAAAGAGATTGAACAAACCTATCAGGTAAAAATTGAAAGCATAAAAGAGTAAAAGAGAGCAAGGGTTCTCTGAGATTATTGAAAAAGTCTCCAAAAGAATTGGAGATTTTTTTATACAACGAAGCAGCATTTTCAATTCTTTGAAAGTAAATAACGCGGTGTTAAGATAATAAATAAAAGGAATGAGATATATGAAAACAGAATTAACGACCCTATTAAATATAGAATACCCAATTATACAAGGTGCCATGGCTTGGGTATCTGATGGAGAATTAGCAGCTTCAGTATCTAATGCAGGTGGAGCAGGAACAATAGCAGCAGGTGGAAGAACGGTAGACTGGGTGAGAGAACAGATTCAAATTGCTCGGAAAATAACGGATAAGCCTTTCGGTGTCAATATCATGCTTATGGCAGATAACCGGGATGAAATAGTCAATTTGATATGCAAAGAAAAAGTTGCTTATGCAACCTTGGGAGCTGGAAACCCTGTGCCATACTTTGAGAAACTTCATAAGGCTACTGTAACAGTTATTCCTGTTGTACCAAACTTGAGGATCGCTAAAAAAGTAGCCTACGAAGGGGCAGATGCCATAGTTATTGAAGGAATGGAGGCGGGTGGACATGTAGGCAATTTAACCACCATGGCCTTAATGACACAGGTGATTTTAGAGGTTGATATACCTGTTGTTGTCGCTGGCGGTATTGCAGATGGAAGAGGTTTAGCTGCAGCCTTAGTGATGGGTGCGGCGGGCGTACAGATGGGCACACGATTTCTTGCATCAACAGAATGCAATGCCCATTGGAAAGCAAAGAATAAAATTGTTGAGGCTTCGGATATAGATACGGTATTAACAGGCTTTGTACACAAGCATTATGTAAGAGGGATAAGAAATAAAATGACAGATAAGTACTTAGAGCTTGAAAAGCAAGGAGCATCAGAAGAAGCGTTAGGGCAATTATTTATTGGAACAAACAAAAAAGGCGTATTTGATGGCGATGTAGAGTGGGGCTCTATTCAGGCGGGGCAAAGTCTTACGGTAATTGATAAAATTGAACCCTGTGAGGTACTTATTGGTAAGATCATACAAGATGCAAAGAAAGCTCTTTTGAGTATACAAAAATATACTACATAAATATACTACATAAATATACTACATAAATAGGAATCCTATAGTGATAGGAGTGCATTGATAGAGGCAATCGCCTTCTATCTTTTTTTTTGATTAATATTCGATAAAGTAAGTGACATAATAGGAATAGAAATATTGACAAATGCTAAAAAAGTTGATAGGATTATTTTAGAATACAAAACATTGTTTTACAATACGAAACGATAGGAGGAAGATTATGGACTATAAATCGGATATTGAGATTGCTCAAGAAGCAGAAAAAGAAATTATTAACGTCATTGCTGAGAAAGTTGGCATTCACGAAAGTTATGTAGAAAATTATGGGAAATATAAAGCAAAAATTGATTATAATCTGTTATCCCAAATGAAGGATGTACAAGATGGGAAACTAATTTTAGTGACGGCAATCAACCCAACTCCAGCAGGAGAAGGGAAAACGACTACAACAGTAGGTTTAGGAGATGCCTTAAGCAGACTCAACAAAAAAACCATGGTGGCATTAAGAGAACCTTCTCTTGGCCCTGTTTTTGGCGTTAAAGGAGGTGCTGCTGGTGGTGGTTATTCACAGGTGGTGCCCATGGAAGATATAAACCTCCATTTTACTGGGGATTTGCATGCCATTGGAGCTGCTAATAACCTTATTGCTGCTATGTTGGATAATCATATTCATCAAGGTAATGCTCTGAACATAGACATAAGACGTATTATGTGGAAGAGAGCAATGGATATGAATGATAGACAGCTCAGATTCATCGTAGATGGGATGGGGGGAAAAGCCAATGGAATGCCACGAGAAGATGGCTTCGATATCACCGTCGCTTCCGAAGTTATGGCTGTGTTGTGTCTGTCAAAGGATTTAGATGACTTAAAAGAAAGATTGTCAAAAATGGTGGTTGCTTATTCCAACGATAAAAAACCCGTGACAGTGGGAGATATAAAAGCCCAAGGGGCAGCAGCTGCATTATTAAAGGATACTTTAAAACCAAATCTTGTTCAGACTTTGGAGCATACGCCCACCTTTATTCATGGGGGTCCCTTTGCAAATATTGCTCATGGTTGCAATAGTGTTATGGCAACAAAAATGGCTCTAAAATTAGGAGATTATGTGGTAACAGAAGCAGGCTTCGGGGCAGATTTGGGAGCAGAGAAATTCGTAGATATTAAATGTCGTTTAAGTGGCCTAAAACCAAATGCAGTTGTTATCGTGGCGACAGTTCGTGCATTAAAGCATCATGGAGGTTGTTCAAAGGCTCAACTGAATGAAGAAAATATTAAAGCCCTTGAAGAGGGATTACCCAATCTTTTAAAACATGTTGAAAATGTAACTAAAAATTTCGGACTTCCCGCCGTAGTCGCCATCAATAGATTTCCAACAGATACTGTAAAAGAATTGGACTTTATTGAAAATAAATGTAAAGAATTGGGCGTCAATGTTGCTCTTTCTGAAGTATGGGCAAAGGGTGGCGAAGGTGGCGAAGCATTGGCAAAAGAAGTGCTCAACCTTATTGAAAAGGGAGAAAATAAGTTCAAATTTACATATATGGATGAAGTGTCTATTAAAGAAAAAATCGAAGCCATTGCAACAAAGATTTACGGCGCTGATGGCGTAGATTATACGGCGCAAAGTGAGAAGCAGATAGAAGAACTTGAGGCGTTTGGGTATACGAAACTTCCAATCTGCATGGCGAAAACCCAGTATTCCTTATCAGATGATCCAAAAAAATTAGGAAGGCCCAAAGACTTCCGAGTTTCCATAAGAAGCGTAAAAGTTTCAGCAGGTGCAGGATTTATAGTAGCTTTAACAGGAGATATTATGACCATGCCAGGACTTCCAAAAGCGCCTGCAGCGGAAAAGATAGATGTGGACAATACAGGGAAGATATCAGGATTGTTTTAAATGTTTAGAAGTTGAAGTTTAAGAGGACTCCTTCGGAGTAGTAATTATCATGTTGAAGCTGAAGTTTTTAAAACAAAATTCTTCCTTCAATCCTAAATCTTAAATAAATCATGTATTTACACTTATACTTAGACTTCAACTTACTTTTCCTCGGGCAGGCACGGGGACCAGCCCCTACAGCTTAGACTTCAACTTGCTCTTTCGGGCAGGCGCAAGGCCAGCCCCTACAGCTTAGACTTCAACTTGCTCTTTCGGGCAGGCACAGGACCAGCCCCTACAGCTCACTTTTTCTCGGGCAGGCGCAAGGCCAGCCCCTACAGACTTAAAAAACAAGGAGTTAATAGATGTTAGATAAATCATGTGAAGAATTTGTAAAGGTTCTTGCTTCAAAAGATCCAATTCCTGGTGGCGGTGGCGCCAGTGCTTATGTGGGATCTTTGGGTATGGCATTAGGCAGTATGGTGGGGAATTTGACTTTAGGTAAGAAAAAATACATATCGGTTCAGGAAGATATTCAAATATTACTTAAAAAATCTGAAGATATTATACATACACTAAATGAATTGGTAAAAAAAGATGCAGATGCATTTTACCCATTATCTCAAGCCTATTCAATGCCGTCTACGACTCAAGAAGAAAAGGAAATAAAAGATAAAGCACTTCAAAGTGCATTGATAGAGGCCACCTTGGTACCCCTTAGAATTGCAGAAGTATGTAAAGTGGCCATTGATCTACATGAGGAATATGCTTTGAAGGGTACAAGAATGGCCATTAGTGATGTAGGCGTAGGGGTCATATTTTGTAAAGCCGCTCTTCAGGGAGCAAGACTAAATGTGCTGATTAATACAGCTATTATGAAGGATGAAAGCTTAAAGAAGGAAGTATTAGAACAATTAGAAAAAATTGAACAAATAGGATTAACCAAAGCAGATGAAATTTATCTTCAAGTAGAGCAGATGCTAAGGGGGAAATAAAATGACGAAGATACTCAAGGGAAAACCAGTTGTAGAAGAAATGAAAGAAGCAATGAAAAAGAGTATTCAGGAATATGAAAAAAAAGGGATATTCCCCACTATGGCAATTATCAGAGTAGGTAGCAGGGAAGATGATATTGCTTATGAAAAAGCGATTATGAGGAATTGTGAATCAGTAGGGATTAAGGCAGTGGTATATGAAGCAAAAGAAGACATTCAAATGGCTGACTTTTCTATTCTTGTGAAAACGGTTAATAACAATGATCAGATTCATGGTATTTTGATATTTAGACCGCTTCCTAAGCAATTGGATATGGATATCATAAAGAATTTAGTAGATCCCAAGAAAGACATCGATTGTATGAATCCCATTAATCTCCAAAAGGTTTTTGAAGGGGCAGAAGACGGGTTTTTACCCTGCACACCAGAAGCAGTTGTGGAGATATTAAAATATTATGAGATTCCATTAAAAGGTGCAAAGGCAACCATTATTAATAGAAGCCTGGTTTTGGGAAAACCTCTTGGAATGATGTTGCTCAAAGAAAATGCTACGGTTCAAATATGTCATTCAAAAACAATAGATTTAGCAAAAGAAGCCGCCTCAGCAGATATTGTTGTTACGGGTGCCGGTAAGGCAAAGATGTTTGGTGAAGAATACTTTAGCAAATCTTCCGTAATAGTGGATGTAGGCATTAATTATTTAGATTCCAAAATGTGTGGAGATGTTGATTATGATGGAGTGAAAGAAAAAGTCTTGGCCATTACACCTGTTCCAGGTGGTGTTGGAACGGTCACAAGTACCATTCTTTTAAGACATGTTTTAGAAGCAGTTGAGAAACTCAAATAAAACAGAAATGGCAACTCTGAATTTATCTGCAGAAGTCATACATAAAGCTTGGGTTAAAAGAGAGAGGTAAGAGATGGAAGAGAATTTTTTAACACCGGAACAAATAACAAGAAGCGTTGTTGAGACAGGAATTAAAAAAGTTCATATTTCTTTGAAAGATCAACTCCTTTTAGGTATACTAGCAGGTGCATTTATTGCATTTGCAGCTGAAGGTTCCAATATGGCAGCATTCAACCTATTTGCAAATAGTGAGACCTATGGATTAGGAAAAGCATTAGCAGGCGCTATATTTGGAACTGGGTTGATGCTGGTTCTCATAGCAGGAGGAGAACTTTTTACAGGAAATTGTTTGATTATAATAAGTGTATTGGAAAAAAAAGTGAAGCTTAGAAGCATGTTCTCCAATTGGACCGTTGTGTATACAGGAAATCTTATAGGCTCGGTTCTTATTGCCTATATGATAGTCCAATCAGGACTTATGAATAGTGGGGACAACATGTTGGGCGTTATGACCATCAAGATTGCAGCTTATAAAGTAGGATTGCCCTTTCTATCTGCTTTTTATCTTGGGGTTATGTGTAACTGGCTTGTATGCTTAGCGGTTTGGCTGGCCTATAGTGCAAAAGATACTACGGGAAAAATATTAGGTATATTTTTTCCGATATGGCTCTTTATTACATCTGGGTTTGAACATAGTGTTGCCAATATGTACTATATACCGGCAGGAATATTAGCAAAAGCAGATGTATCATTAGCAAAAGCCACACAATTATCTTCGGAAACATTAGCAGGCTTGAATTGGCAGACATTTATCATAAATAATCTGATACCAGTTACGCTGGGAAATATTGTAGGGGGAGGCTTTTTCGTAGCAGGTTTGTATTGGTATATCTATCTAAAAGGAAGCAACCCATCAAATGTCGGAGGAAAAGATCATGAATGAAAGATCCAATACAGTTAAATCTATTGTTAAAGCCTTTGATATTTTGGAATTATTAGATAAGAGACGAGAATTGGGTATTACAGAAATTAGTGAAGAACTGAAGATGGATAAGAGTACCGTTCACCGATTGATTTCAACCTTAAAAGACAAGGATTATGTGGTTCAGAATCCTTCAAATAACAAATACGCCAATAGCTTCAAACTCTTTGAAATGGGGAACAATGCTATTGAAAGATTGGGATTAAGACGTCTTGCACAGCCATACTTGGAGCAAATAGCCAGAATCACCAACGAAACGGTTAACATTGCAGTTATGTATGACACAAATATCATTTATATTGACAAAATAGAAAGCCCAGCAACCATTAAAGTGGATTTAAGCATAGGGAAGAAACTACCGGTTTATTGTACTGGATTAGGGAAAGTTATGCTCGCTTATATGCCTGAAGATAAAGTGTTGAAGATTTTAGAAAACATGGATTTTATAAAGTATACCGATAAAACAGTTGCCAATATTCAGGGGTTATTTAAGCAGTTCATTGAGATTAAGGAAAAAGGTTACTGCATTGATGATGAGGAATATGTAGAAGGTCTTAAATGTGTCGCTGCTCCTATCTTCAATTATTATGGAGAGGTAATTGCGGCTATTAGTATAGCAATTCCAAAATACAGGTACAATGCGGGCGAAAAAGATATAGGCTATGGAAATTTGATTAAAACCACAGCAGCAAATTTATCAAAAGAGTTTGGATATACCCATTATTAATTTTAGAGGAGGTTTATTATGGCAAAAGTAACAACCCAAAAATTACAGGAAATGAAAGACCAGGGGATTAAAATAAGCATGACTACTGCTTATGATTATCCTACAGCTTACTTGGTAGACAAGGCGGGTATTGAGATTATTCTTGTGGGAGATTCTCTTTCAATGACAGTTTTAGGAAATGACTCAACAGTCCCTTGTACCATGGAACAAATGATTCATCATATCAGACCAGTTGTAAAAGGAGCACCCAACCCTATGATTGTTGGAGATATGCCTTTTGGGTCTTATAATGTTTCCAAAGAACAGGCAATATCTAATGCCAATCGCCTTATGAAAGAGGGTGGATGTGACATTATTAAGCTTGAAGGTGGTAAGGAAATGGCTGATACCGTTAAAGCCATTGTAGATGCAGGTATTCCTGTTATGGGGCACATAGGGTTAACGCCTCAAACTGTATCTAAGCTGGGAGGCTTTAAAGTACAGGGCAAAGGTGAGGAAGCAGCTCAAGCAGTTCTTGAAGATGCACTATTATTGCAGGAAGCAGGAGCCAGTAGTTTAATACTCGAAGCCATTCCGGAACAGCTTGGAAAGCTCATCACTACAAAAGTTGCCATACCGACCATTGGAATTGGTGGCGGACGGTACTGTGATGGTCAAGTTTTGGTTTTTCATGACATGTTTGGTTTGTTTGAGAAGTTTACACCTAAGTTTGTAAAACAGTATTTAAATATGGCACCAGAAATTATTAAAGGGTTAGAAACTTTTAAAGAAGAAATCAGAGAAGAAAAGTTCCCTGAAGAGAAGCATACATTTGGAGGCATTAAAGAAGAAGAATTGAAGAGGTTGTATTAACATGTAACTTGGAGGAAAATAGGATGAAAATTGCAATTTTAGGTGCAGGTGCCATGGGGAGCTTATATGGTGGCCTCTTGGCAGAAGCAGGTAATGAAGTTTGGCTCATAGATGTTTATCAGGAACACATTGATGCCATTAACGAAAAAGGGCTCTATGTTGAAGGTGTTAGTGGCGAGAGAACCATTAAAAATATTAAGGCGACGGCAGATTCTAAAAAGGTTGGAACAGTCGATTTGGTTTTAGTGTTTGTTAAATCCACCATTACAGATATTGCAATTTCACAAAATAAAGTTTTATTTGGGGACGAAACCATGGTTTTGACTCTTCAAAATGGATTGGGCAATATTGAAAAAATTCAGTCTGTTGTGGATGAAAAAAATATTATTGCAGGCACTACTGCCCATGGCTCTACAATGCTGGCCCCAGGCAAAATAAAGCATGCAGGAAAAGGGAGTACTATTATTGGCGAGTTGGACGGAAAAGATTCTCCACGAACGCAACTAGTCCTGAAAGCTTTTAAAGAGGCTGAAATAGATACAACGATTTCTAAAAACATTATGGGTCTGATTTGGGATAAGTTGTTGGTTAATGTAGGGATAAATGCATTAACAGCTATTACCGGACTCAATAATGGGCAATTGGTAGAATACAAGGAAACGGAATGGATATTGGAGGAAGCAGTTAAAGAAGCAATGCTAATCGCTTTTGCTAAGGGGATTCAGTTAGCATCGGAAGATGCAGTGAATCATACAAAAGAGGTTTGCAGAGCAACAGCTGACAATAGGTCCTCAATGCTTCAAGATGTGACCAACAATCGTAGAACTGAAATTGAAATGATCAATGGAGCGATTGTGGCAGAAGCGGAAAAGTTTAAAATAGACACGCCTATAAATAAAGTTTTAACGAAACTAATTTTGACAAAGGAGAAATCCTATATTTAAGAGTTAATACTATAAAATTTAAGGTGTAGGAGAGAATAATGGAATATAAAGAAGTTGTTCAACACGTAAATGAAAAGGAATTGGTGGATTTTACTCAGAAAATCCTTAGGATAAACAGTGTTTATGATCCTGATAAAGAGGGTCACAATGAAGAAAAAGTAGCCCATTACATAGCAGACTATCTTAAAAAACTTGGACTTGAGGTACATATAGAAGAAGCTGCGCCAGGAAGACCCAATGTAATCGGGATATTAAAAGGAAAAGAAGAAGGCAAGACATTGTTATTTGAAGGACATACAGATGTGGTGACAGCAGGAGATTTAGATGAATGGCACTATGATCCTTTTGAAGCCATTATAGAAGATGGAAAGATTTATGCAAGAGGCGCTTGTGATACAAAAGGAAATGTTGCAGCAGCTATTTTTGCTGTTAAAGCCATCATAGAATCAAAAGCAGATTTCAAAGGCAAAATTTTGTTATGCATTCCAGTGGATGAAGAAGGCATGATGATTGGCATTAAATATTTTATTGAAAAGGGTTGGGCGGATCAAGTGGATGCAGCTGTTATTTGTGAGCCTGAAGAAAATCAATTGTGTATTAATCAAAAAGGCGCCATGAGAGTCATTATACGAACTTATGGAAAAATGGCCCACGGTGCTATGCCCCTCTCTGGAATCAATCCCAATACAAGAATGGCTAAGATAATATGTGAATTGGAGAAACTTGAAAACTCTGAAAAAGAGCGGCTTGGAAAACACCATTATTTAGGATATCCAAGCATAACACCTACGATTCTTAGGGCACCTTCTAAGGGAGAAGCTCAAATAAATGTAATTCCCAAAGAATGCTACATGACTTTGGATATCCGAACGGTCCCAGGACAAAAGCATGATGTTCTGAGACGACAAATCCAGGATATCTTAGATAAATTAGCAAAAGAGGATAGGGATTTCAAAGCAGATGTAGAAGTAATAGAAGAAAGACCGTGGACAGAAACATCAAAAGATGAGCCCATTGTTCAGGCCATAGGAAATGCTTATAAACAAATAACAGGCAAAGATCCCGTATATAATGGGGTACCCGGTGCTACTGATGGCACTTTTCTTCATAGCTTGAAAGGTATTCCGGTTATCACGACTGGAGCAGGGGACAGACTGATTCCCCATCAAGCAGATGAGTATGTAGAGATTGATGAACTTGTCGAAACAACGAAACTTTATGCGTTAACAGCTATGTTGTATCTAAACGACCATTAAAGTTTCTTTGCATAATAAAAGAAAGGAGGCAGTTTTCCAAGAGGTATCTTTCACTTTACTTTAGTTAAAGGAGGTATTTAACAATGAAAATGTCTGAAAAAGAAAAAAATCGGCAATTAAACAAAGAAGCATTATTAACAGTAGGCTTATACATTATTTTCTTTATTTGGTGGTATGCAACGGGTTATGGGTTGAGCAATGGAGATCCCAGCACTTTTACTTATATCATGGGCTTACCAAGTTGGTTCTTCTTCAGTTGTGTTTTAGGATGGATCCTGGTTTCTATAGCAGTTATCGTTCTTGTAAAGAAGTTTTTTGTGGAAATTGATTTTGAAGATTCGGATGAGAAGTAATCAAAAACGAAAAATAATTTATGTGAGGAGGAAACACGATGGGTAATATTATGATTCTTGTGCCTATGATCATATATCTTGCATTGATGTTAGTCATTGCCTTTTATACTGGAAGAAAGTCTACAAGCGCAAAAGGTGGATTTATTGAAGAATATTTTATTGGTAGTCGTTCCATGGGCGGTTTTGTATTAGCAATGACTTTGATCGCCACTTATTCCAGTGCCAGCAGTTTTGTTGGAGGACCTGGAGTTGCATTTACAAGAGGACTTGGATGGGTATTCTTAGCCATGATTCAGGTGCCCACAGCCTTTTTAACACTGGGTGTTTTAGGGAAAAAATTTGCTATTATATCAAGAAAGATTAAAGCTGTTACTGTAACAGATTTTCTTAGAGCCCGATATAAATCTGACACAGTGGTAATTTTATCTTCTATAGCAATTCTGGCATTCTTTGCAGCTACCATGGTTGCACAATTTATAGGAGGCGCAAGACTGTTCCAGGCAGTAACGGGTTATTCCTATATAATGGGATTGGTTATTTTTGGGATCGTAGTTGTCATATACACCACAGTTGGTGGATTTAGGGCAGTTGCGCTGACAGATGCCATTCAAGGGGTTGTAATGATTTTAGCCACAATATTTTTATTATTTGCGGTTATCAAAGCCGGAGGTGGTGCAGCCAATGCAATTGATACCATCTCTCAAGTAAATCCAGGAGCAATGGAACCAACGGCGGGAGGAACCATAACCAAACCCTATATCTTATCTTTTTGGGTACTCGTTGGATTTGGGGTACTTGGATTGCCACAGACAACCATTAGAGGAATGGGTTTTAAAGATTCAAAATCCATGCATAATGCAATGATAATTGGTACTTTTGTAGTTGGTTTTCTTATGCTGGGAATGCATTTAGTGGGTGTATTTGGACAGGCAGTTCTAACCCAAGGTGTAGAATCTGGTGATATGGTTATTCCAACTCTAACCGTTACAGTTTTACATCCTATTTTAGCCGGCATCTTTATAGCAGGGCCTTTAGCAGCGATCATGTCAACAGTTGACTCCATGCTTATATTAGCATCTGCTGCTATTATTAAAGATTTATATATGCACTATTCAAAATCAGAAATGACTGAGAAAAAATTAACCAATTTAAGTTTTATTACCACTGCAATACTCGGAATAGTTGTTTTCGTATTTGCTATTAACCCTCCAAGTTTAATTGTCTGGATTAACTTATTTGCATTTGGTGGCTTAGAAGCAGCCTTCCTATGCCCAACAATCTTTGGGCTGTACTGGAAACGTGCCAATGCAACAGGTGCCATACTATCCTTCATAGGAGGAGTCGGATCATTTTTCTACTATACAATTTCTGGTGTTAAATACATTGGAATGCATCAAATCGTGCCTACTATTGCCATCGCAATCGTTCTATTTGTCATAGGAAGCTATATAGGCAAGAAACCTGATAAAGAAACATTGATCTTGTTCTATGGTGAAGAGTAAATTCAATTAAAAATGAACAATGAACAATGAACCAAGAATAATGAATAATGAATAATGAACAATGAATCAAGATAATGAATAATGAACAATGAACAATTAAGGAAGAGAAATTGCCCACATGGGCAATTTCTCTTTTTTATTTACAAAAATATAAAAGGATTTTGCATAAAGCAAAATCCTCTCCTTCATTATTCATTATTCATTGTTCATTATTCATTAAAAGTATATCTACAAATTCATTATTCATTGTTCATTGTTCATTATTAATTGAATTCATAGCCAATGTTCAAAGCTTTAATATTTAAAGGAATTAAAGCTTTCTTGTTTTGAAAAAGCTTTTCAATTACTTTCTCAACGGACTTCAGGCTTATGGCTTGGGTTTCAGCGAGAATAAATCCTAAGAGTACCATATTGGCGGCTTTATCATTGCCCATTTCAATAGCAATATCGTTAGCAGCGATATAGTAATCATGAATATCTTTTCTGGATGTTTTTTCATTAATAAGTGAGCTGTTGACGAACAAGTTCCCTTCGGCTATTACATTTTTTTCAAACTTTATTAAGGAGGGTAAGTTCATTGCTACCACAGAGGTTGCCTTTGTTACCACGGGGGAACTGATTGGTTTTTGTGATATAACCACATTGCAATTAGCTGTTCCGCCTCGCATTTCGGGACCATAGGATGGAAGCCATGTCACTTCTTTTCCTTCAAGCATGCCACCATAAGCCAACATCATTCCCAAGGACATAACACCTTGTCCCCCAAAGCCCGAAATAATAAATTTATGGTCTTTCATGTTATCTTGCCTCCTGAGGTTTTTTTAAATTTCCTAATGGATAGTAAGGAATCATGTTTTCTTTGAGCCATTCCATTGAATCTTTAGGGTTCATTCCCCAGTTGGTAGGACATGTAGAAAGAATTTCAACAAAAGAAAATCCTTCACCTGACAGCTGAATTTCAAAGGCCTTTTTCACAGCTTTTTTGGCTTTTCTTATATTGGCAGGCGTATCAACAGAAACACGTTCAACATAAACAGCACCTTCTATGGTTGCAAGCATTTCCGAAACTTTTAATGGAAATCCACAATGTTTTGGATCTCTTCCCTTTGGTGCCGTTGTGGCGATTTGTCCAACTAAAGTAGTAGGCGCCATTTGACCTCCAGTCATACCATATATGGCGTTGTTGATAAAGATGGTAGTAAAATTTTCGCCTCTATGAGCCGCATGAATAATTTCTGCTGTGCCAATAGAAGCTAAATCTCCATCTCCTTGATAAGTGAAGACGACTTTGTCAGGATGGACCCTTTTGAGACCAGTGGCAACGGCAGGTGCACGGCCGTGTGCGGCCTCACACATATCAATAGCAAAATATTTATGAGCCAAGATGCTGCATCCAACAGGAGAAACGCCTATGGTTTCATCTAAAACATTTAATTCTTCTAAAGCTTCAGCGACCAATCTATGGGTAATGCCATGGGTACAGCCTGGGCAATAATGTTGCTCAGTGTCTGTTAATCCAACACTTTTTTTAAAAACCACCGTCATGACTCAGCACCTCCTAAAATCTCTTTTACTTTACAGACGATTTCTTCAGGAGAAGGAACGTTTCCTCCAGTTCTTCCATAAAAGTCTACGGGAACTCTTCCGTTTACTGCAATTTTAACATCATCTATCATTTGCCCAAAACTCATTTCTACGCTCATAACGCTTTTAGTTGTTGCAGGCAAATCATTAAAAGCCTTATAGGGAAAGGGCCATAACGTAATGGGCCTTATGAGACCTGCTTTGATGTTGAGAGCAGCTAAATCATCTATAACGGCTTTTGCAATTCGGGAGACAGTGCCATAGGCGACTAAAATAATTTCTGCTCCATCAAGGTTATAAGCTTCGTACTGAACTTCCTTTTCTTGAATAACATCATATTTTGCTTTCAATTTAAGGTTTATCTCTTCTAAATCATCAGGCTCCAATGCCAAGGATTTAATGGTATTGTGAGTTCTTTGTCCTCCTGTACCAGTGAGTGCCCAAGTCTTTGGTGAGGCATCTCGAATAATGGGTTCTTTTAATTCAACAGGTTCCATCATCTGACCAATCATACCATCTCCTAAAATCATGACAGGGTTACGGTAATAGTCAGCAATCTCAAATGCATTTGCTGTGAGCTCCACAGCTTCCTGAACAGAAGCGGGCGCGTATACCAGTACTTGATAATCGCCATTTCCGCCACCTCGGGTACTTTGGTAATAATCAGCTTGACCCGGCTGAATTCCACCAATCCCAGGGCCAGCTCGAGATACATTTATCAAAACACATGGCAATTCAGCAGAGGCAAGGAATGAAATTCCTTCTTGCTTCAAGGCGATTCCAGGAGAAGATGAGGATGTCATCACCCTTGCTCCAGCGCAGGATGCGCCATACACCATATTGATGGCAGCGATCTCACTTTCAGCCTGTAAAAAACAACCGCCAATTTTAGGAAGTTCTCGGGACATATATTCTGGAATTTCATTCTGAGGGGTTATGGGATAACCAAAAAAATATTTACAACCACCTTTTATTGCAGCGGCGGCAAATGCTTCGTTCCCCTTCATTAATACTTTTGCCACTAAAATCACTCCTTTACTTAGTTAGCTTAATGACTTTCATCTCTCATCTTTAAGTTTATACACGGTTATCACATTGTCTGGGCATATTATTGCACAATTTGTACAGCCAGAGCACTTGTCCTCATGGATTACATAAGCAGGATGAAAACCCTTTGAATTGATTTTCTTTTCCTGTAAGCCAAGAATTTTTAAAGGACATGCGCTGATACACAATTCACAGCCTTTGCAATATTCATCATTAAAAGTAACTTTTCCTCGCGCCATATGTGTTCCTCCTTTATTAATTAACAATTAATAATGAACAATGAATAATTAAGGAAAGATTTTGAATTTATTCAAAATCCTCATTAACTCTCATCTTTCATCTAATTAAACGTATTCTTTTCCTTCTTCGCTACCGTCTAAGACTCTTAAAGCCCCCTCCGCAAGGGCTGACATTTCATTTTCTCCTGGAAAAACAATAATTTTACTGATAAAAGATACATGTGCAGATATCCAGTCGATAAAACGAGAATCATAAGCGATGCCCCCTGTTAATATAATGGCATCTACAGAACCTTTCAGTACAGCCGCACAACTGCCAATTTCTTTTGAAATTTGATAAGCCATGGCTTTATAAATAAGTTCCGCTTCCTTATTGTTTGAGTCAATCATCTTATTAACTTCTTTTGCATCGTTGGTTCCTAAATGGGCAACCAAACCACCCTTTCCTACTAATTTCTTCTTGATTTGATCCATAGAAGCATCTTCTTGAAAACACATTCTAAGAAGTTTATCAGTAGGTAGAGAACCTGCTCTTTCAGGTGAGAAGGGACCATCTCCATCTAAAGCATTATTAACGTCCACTACTTGTCCCTTTTTATGAGCACCTATTGAAATACCGCCTCCAAGATGTGCGACGATTAAGTTAAGGTCTTCATATTTTTTTGATAATTCTTTTGCAACATTTTTGGCAACTGATTTTTGATTCAGGGCATGAAAGATACTAGTTCTTTGTATTTCAGGAAGACCTGTTATTCTTGCAATGTCTTCTAATTCATCTACCACTACAGGGTCAACGATAAAAGAGGGTTTATGGATTTCATCTCCAATACTACTGGCAATAATACCAGCAAGATTAGAAGCATGTTGCCCTTGGACACCTCTTTTTAAATCTTCCAACATTTTTTCATTGATGAGATAGGTGCCACTTTTCATAGGTTTGAGGAGTCCCCCTCTTCCTACAATAGCATCAAAGGAAGATAATGAAATATCATTAGAATTTAGTGTTTCTATTATTAAATTCTTTCTAAAAAGAAGTTGATCAGGGATGGTACTGAAACAACTTAACTCTTCTGAGCTATGCCTTAAGGTTGTTTCCATAATACAGTCTGAATTGAGAAAAACGGCAATTTTAGTTGAAGTAGACCCAGGATTAATCACAAGGATTCTAAAAGCTTTTTCCATAATAAGAGCTCCTTTTCTAAGAGATGTATGGTAAAAGAGCAAAAGGTATGCCAAAAAAAGAAACCCCCTATATATACTGGAGTTTCAAAGATTTAAAGAGTTTCATTTCATAAATATTGCAATATATTGCATGCAAACATCTGCAATAACCCTAAGTTTGCAAATTCTTGCAAACTGACCTAATGGATCACAAGATGTCCAAACCATACTTTTCTATTTTATAGTAAAGATTTCTAATAGATAAACCCAATTGCTGTGCTGTTTTTGTTTTATTGTTTTCATTTTCTTTTAAGACTTGTCCTATATAATCTTTCTCAACTATAGAAAGGACTTCAGACAAAGCTCTTTTTTCATGTGTTTTTATGGATGTGTATAATTTGGTATCCGCTGATAAAGCATTCTGAGGCTTTATAGGTAGGTGCTTCTTGTTAATAATATCTTCGTCTATGGTCATGTCAATCATAGCTCGGCCAATAAAATTTTCTAATTCTCTCACATTCCCTTTCCATTCCATATGTGACATGACTTCTAATGCTTCTTCAGATATGTCTCTTACAAATCTGCCATATTCAATATTGAATTTATTTATTATATTTTTTGTAAGTAAGGAAATATCACTTTTCCGATTCTTTAGAGGAGGAATAAAAATAGGAATAACATTTAGTCGGTAATAGAGGTCTTCTCTAAACAAACCTTTTTTTACTTGTTCCTCTAAATCTTCATTGGTAGCAGCAATGACTCTTGCATCAATTTTTATTGTTTCTTCTCCCCCGATTCGCATAATTTCTTTTTCTTGTAGCACTCTGAGTAGTTTTGATTGCGTGTTTAAACTCATTTTGCCAATCTCATCTAAAAAAATAGTTCCTCCATTGGCTTGCTCAAATAAACCAATTTTGCCCCCTTTTTTTGCCCCCGTAAAAGCGCCCTCTTCATAACCAAACAATTCGCTTTCCAAGAGGGTTTCTGGAATGGCTGCACAATTAATTCGAATTAAATTTCTATATTTTTTACTGCTTTCATTGTGTATGGCATGGGCAAATAATTCTTTTCCGGTACCACTTTTACCAATTAGTAAAACAGTAGCAGGCGTAATGGCAGCCTTCTTTGCTTTTTCTATTGCCAGCTGCATTTGCCGGTCGTTTCCAATAATATCTTTAAAGGTATATTTGCCTGTTATCTTGCGAAAAATTTCTTTAAAAGCATTGAGTTCTTTTGTAAGTCTTTGGATTTCTGTAACATCATGGATAACGGCAACGCTCCCTTTGAGCTTGTCATCAACGATAATGGGAGCGGCATTTACGATGATATCCTTATTAAAAGGCGCTAACTTAAGCCGGGCATTTTTAACAGGAACTTTAGTTTTCAAAACTTTCAAATGAATGCTTTCCCCTTCGGAGATATCTACAGTAACACTTTTACCGATAATTTCTTCTTTCTTAAGTCCAGAAAGCTCAGTATAAGCATGATTGACCATAATGTTTATGCCTTTTTCATTTGCAACAGAAATGGCATCTTGAGTGGAATCTATAATAGACTCTAACAATATTTGTATTTCTTTTAACTTAGTAATTTCTTCTACTAAGTCATCGATTTCAGTAATATCCCGAAAAACTGAAACAACGCCCCTTATCTTCCCATGATCATCCAAAATGGGCATTCGGTTTGCGGTAATAGTTATTCCACCTAATTCCATCTTGTTATTTATTTCAGCTTTACCACTCCTGAGGACGAAAGGAAGTCTTGTATCTGGAATAACATCTGTAATAGGAAGCCCATCAACATCTCTATTTACTTTGATTAATTTTTTAGCAGATTGGTTAAATAATATTATTTTTTCGTTTTCATCAATGGCGATTATTGCATCATGGGTTGAATCCAATATATTTTTAAGGTTAAAACGTTCCATCTATTTCACCTGCCTAAAAATTAAATTTAATAAACATTTATAATCTTATTATAAATCAAAATATGAAAAAAGCATCCTAAATTAGAAGAAAACTTGAGCTTAATAAGAATAAGCAAATAGAGTAATTGGAAAGGGATAAAAATTTTTGCAATAATCTGAAAACATGATATAATATTCTTATACAAAACTATGTTTCGCATTGTGAAACATAATATAATACATTGTAAAGGAGGGTTCTTGTTATGTCTGAAGGTAAATCAGAAATGAAGTACGCAAAATCCTTTAAAGAGCAACTAACAGTACGAGGCATCATCATTGGAGCATTTGGATCGGTCATTATTACTACAAGTTCCATGTATGTAGCGTTAAGAATGGGTGCTCTTCCCTGGCCAACTATTTTTGTGGCCGTTATGTCTATGGCAATACTAAAACTTCTTAAAAATACCAATCTTAATGAAATCAATGTAACACATACCGCTATGTCTGCAGGAGGCATGGTCGCAGGAGGCTTGGCTTTTACAATTCCAGGCATTTATATGCTCAACGCCGATGCAGATATTTCAATGGCTGCTTTATTCGCCGTAACATTAGGCGGAGCCATTTTAGGTGTTATTTTTACAGCATTGGTGCGGAAACACTTTATAGAAAAAGAGCAACTGCCGTTCCCCATGGGTATTGCAGCCGCTGAAACCGTATTGGCTGGAGATGAAGGTGGCTCAAAAGCCAAAACGCTCTTTGTTACATTAGGTATTACGGCTGTATTTACTGCCATAAGAGATTTCGGAAAAATACCTGGTGCTTGGATTTCATCTACCCTTGCTGGAAAAGGGGTTCCTTTTGGATTTTGGATTTCTCCCATGGCAGTGGCTATAGGTTATATTATTGGGCCCTTATATACAGGCGTTTGGTTTTTAGGTTCCCTTATTGGTTTCTTCGGACTTATACTAATAGGTGTACAAACTGGAATGTTTGCTGATGTAGGTGTTGCCACAGCATTTAAGGATAGCTTAGGAATAGGCCTTATGGTAGGAACAGGATTAGGCATATTGTTTAAAGGCATTCTACCAAAAGCGAAAGAAATATATGGACCCATGTTCTCTGGAAAAGCCACAAAAGAAGGCGACATTAGTCTTAAATGGGCACCCATTGCCTTTGTGCTTATTGCGTTTGTACTAACCTTTGTAGCAAATATGGGTGTCGTAGCAAGTATTGTTACTATATTGGGCGTGTGGGTAACGACGTCTATGTCTGCTCAGATTACAGGACAGACAGGCATTAACCCAATGGAAGTATTCGGAATTATTGTGCTTCTGGCTGTAAAAGCTGTTTCAAGCATCGGTCAGGTTGAGGCGTTCTTTGTAGCTGCTGTTGTTGCAGTTGCATGTGGCTTGACAGGTGATGTCCTAAACGATTTTAAATCCGGGCACATATTAAAAACCAATCCAAAAGCACAGTTAGTTGCAGAAACGGTTGGGGGCATCATAGGTGCTATCGTTTCTGTAATCGTGTTATTTGTAATGTTTAAGGCCTTTGGAGCAATGGGCCCAGGTACAGATTTACCAGCACCTCAAGCCTATGCAGTTTCTACTATGGTAGGCGGGTTGCCTAATGTAACAGCCTTTGTAATTGGCTTGGTTTTAGGCGTTGTTCTTTATATCATGAACATCCCGGCCATGACATTAGGTATTGGTATCTATTTACCAATGTTCATTTCTACAACTGTGTTCATTGGTGGCGCGTTGGCATTTATCGTTGGAAAAGTAAATCCTGAAATGAAAAGAAGCGATAAAGGTGTTATCGTGGCTTCTGGTATGCTGGGAGGCGAAGGCGTTACGGGCGTTGCCATTGCTATTTTAAAAGTAGTTACCATGGGGTAACCTTTTAAAGATAACAGATAAAAGATAATAGATAATAATTAAGGTGGATTTTGCTCACGCAAAATCTGGTTATAGAAAAAGAATTTAATAATAAAATTGGGAACGCGGAAACGCGTTCCGAGTTTTTTAACAAGCTGTTTGATTCTCTCTGTAAAGAAAGAAGGTAAGATAAATGAAAGAAATTAGTATTACAGATATTGAAGGGATCAAGGTTGGGCATGCACAGAATTTTGATGCGGGAACAGGATGTACGGTGCTTATTTGTGAAAAAGGTGCCTTTGCAGGTGTGGATGTAAGAGGTGGAGCACCTGCTTCCAGAGAAACTCAATTATTGAATCCAGTGAACCTTGTAGAGCAAATACATGCTGTGGCTATTAGCGGAGGAAGTGCTTTCGGGCTGGACTGTGCGGCAGGTGTTATGGAATACCTTGAGAAAAATGATATAGGTTTTGATGTTCAAGTAACAAAGGTTCCCATTGTATGTGGCGCGTCTTTATTTGACCTCACAGTAGGAGATCATAAAATAAGGCCGGATAAAGAAATGGGATATGAAGCTTGTGAAAATGCAACAAACCAAAAATGCCTCCAAGGAAGCATTGGAGCAGGGACTGGAGCTACAGTAGGTAAGCTTTATGGCATGGATAGAACCATGAGGGGCGGAATCGGTGTTTATGGCGTACAAATAGGAGATCTAAAAGTTGCATGCATTGTTGCGGTAAACTGTCTTGGAGATGTGCTAAATCCGGAAACAGGCGAGAGAGTTGCTGGACTATTGGATGAAGAAAAGAAAAAAGTGATTAGTACTGAAGAAGAAATGTACAAGCAATATCAAAACAAAAAGAATCTATTTAGCGGGAATACAACCATTGGGATTGTAGTGACAAACGGAAAACTAAACAAGGCACAGGCCACAAAAGTTGCTTCTATGACCCAAAATGGATTTGCGAGAGCTATGCGGCCCGCGCACTCTATGTTTGATGGAGACACCATATACGCTTTGTCAACGGCTGAGGTAGAAGCAGATATTAATGTAATAGGTGCTTTAGGAGCGGAAACAATGGCTAAAGCAGTCTATCGCGGCGTTATTACCGCTGATGGCGGTTATGGCATTAAAGCCTATAAAGATCTATAATCTTTTCAATCAAAAAAGCCCTATAGGGCTTTTTTGTTGTTCTGTTAAAATAATAAACATTTCTTATAAGGGTCTTAATATTTTCCATCCTCATCTTCAATTGGAGTTTCAGTACTTTCATCCTCTTCATAAAGAGAAATCTCATGATTATAAACATCTGTATTGGAGGGTAATTCTAAAGGCGTATTTTTAAGACTAAATTTTCCAGCCATCTCTTTAAGCATTTCAGCTTGTCCAGACAATTCTTCGCTGGAAGCAGCACTTTGCTCGGCTGTAGAAGAATTGGTTTGAATAACATCTGAGACTTGTTGAATGCCTCGATTGATTTCTTCAATACCAACACTTTGATCATTTGATAATTCAGCAATCTTTTTAACTAATTCGGCGGTCTTTGTTACACCATCTATGATTTCATTAAGGGCATTTGCAGTGGCGTTGGCAGTTTCAGTTCCAGACTTAGCTTTTTCAATAGATCCTTCTATAAGATCAGTTGTTTCACTTGCAGCTTGGGCACTTCTTGCAGCAAGATTTCGAACTTCTTCAGCAACCACAGCAAAACCTTTACCATGCTCACCAGCTCTTGCAGCTTCAACAGCGGCATTTAGTGCTAAAATATTGGTCTGAAATGCAATTTCATCGATTACTTTTATTATTTTAGAAATATTAGATGAAGCTGCATTTATTTCATCCATGGATAAAAGCATTCCCTGCATATGTTGATTCCCTTTATTTGCATTTTCATTTACAGTGCTCGTGAGAACATTTGCAGTATGGGCATTATCAGAATTAAGTTTGGTTTGTTGGGCCACTTCTTTGATGGATACGCTAAGCTGTTCTATAGCATTTGCTTGTTCAGCTGCACCATGAGATAACTCCTGGCTGCTATCAGAGAGTTGGGAGGCTCCAGTTGCTACTTGATCAGAGGAGCTATTAATTTCTCTCAGTACTTGATTGAAAGAATCGATAATCAGATTAAGAGCTACTTTAATGGCTGAGAAATCTCCTCTATAATCACTTGTAATTTCAACATTTAAGTTTGAGTTGGCGATTTTGGTGAGGACATCGGATATTTCAGCCACGTAAGTTTTAATAGAATGGATACTAATATCCAAATTTTCTTTAATTTTATCGAAGTTTTCTCCTATGATCCTTGTGTCGTCGTCTGTTTCAGAAGAATCGAGTTCAAGGTTTAAATTGCCCTGGGCAAGTAGATCAAGGTTGTATATTAATGATTTAACTTCATTTTCTTGAAACTGAATTTGTTTTTGGGAAATGCGTTGGGCTTTTTTAATGTCTGTTAAATCGGTTATGATTTCAAGGGAGGCGATAACATTTCCCTCTGTATCTTTAAGGGGAATTCCATCATAAGAAATATCAAGATTGTGATTCCCTGGATGTGCATCTGTTTGGCTGGTTGCGATTCTATTTTCTTTCATGGCAATGCCCGCAGCACATTTTGAAGTATTACAATCAGAAGTTTTAAAGCAGTCATAGCATTTACTTCCAATGAGATCATTTTGAGATATATTAGCTAAACTTGCACCACTGTTATTGATGTATTGAATTTCAAAGTCCTTATTAATAATCATAAGGGGCGCTTGGACAGCATTCATGTGGCCCACTAATGTATCCATTATTTTATTTATTGAATCAACAATTAATCCATAAGCGCCTTCATATTGATGGACGTCACCACGGGTATCCAGTCTACCTTTAATGGCGCTACTGACTAAGCTTTCTGTTTGGTTCATCAAAAGTCCAAGGGAGGAGACAACTTTGTTAATGCTTTCAGCAAGGTCATCATGATCACACGCTTTAGGAATATGAACATTTAAATTACCGGCGGAAATTTCATTGACAGCAGAGATGCGTTCTTTGATACTATCAGCCATTTCCTGCATGGCTTTAATAAGAGTACCAATTTCATCCTTGTTTGTTACAGATATTTTAGAAGACATGTCCCATTTTGCAATGCCATTTACAAAATCCACTGCTTTTTTGAGAGGTAATGTAATGCTTCTTATAATCAAAACATTTATTACAAGTATAGATAAAAAGCCTATGACAATTAATAATATATTTGTTCGAACAATACCATTACTGGTTTTTTCAAATTGTGTTTGTTCTAATTCGGTTTGGGATACCACATCAGCAGAAACAGATTCTAATAACTCTTCAAATTGGGCAACAAAAGGTCGCAACTCCTCAGTGTCTACTTTAAGCATAGCTTCATTAAAATTTGCATCTGAAGAAGGGTCTGTGGACGCTATTAATCGAGGGAGTATTTTATATTCATAAGAGGCTACTATTTTTAAGTATTCAGTTTTTGCTTTTGTGAGTAATTCTCTCTGGTGTTTATTAGCGTTTTTTTGTAACAGGTCAATATTATTAACTGCTTTATTTTTTGCAGACTCAAATTTAGTTTTTTCTTCTTCAATTTCTCCATAAATAAGACTATCGGCAATAATAGCATACAACCGCTCTCCAGAAGATGATCCTTCAACAGCCATTATTGCACGTTCATAATTTTCACTTAGTTCATTTTGGTAGGTCTCTAACTTTTGTAAGTTAAAAAAAGTTACGAGTCCAATGATGATTATTATAGAGACAGAAAAAATAAGATTTAGAGTAAGTTTATTTTTGATTGAAAAGTTATGCATTAATTAACCTCCTAGTTTAAATGGGTTCGCCTAATAAATTTAAAAGTCATTTGAAAGAATTATATACCATAATAATGGCAAAATAAAGTAAAAAAATAGAAACGCTTGTAAATTCTTGTCATATTGTTACTAACAAAAGTTTTCAAACATATAATAGGTTTTGAGGTGATAGAAATGTGTGGAATTGCAGGTTGGATAAATCGTGAAAGAAATATAAGAGAATATTCAGATGTTATTGGTCAAATGACGCGTACATTGGTTAAAAGAGGCCCAGATTCTTTTGGAACTTGTTCCTTTAGAAATGCCTTATTAGGGCATAGGCGCTTAATCGTTGTGGACCCCAAAGGGGGGATCCAGCCAATGACTAAGAAAATAGGAGAAAAAAGTTATACCATTGTATACAATGGAGAGCTTTATAATACTGAAGATGTTCGTAAGTTATTGTTAGATAAAGGGTATGAGTTTAAGTCTTATTCAGATACAGAAGTGCTTCTTATAGCTTATATAGAATGGGGAGAAAAATGTTTAAAATTCATTAATGGTATTTTTGCTTTTGCAGTTTGGGAGGATTCGGATAAAAAACTCTTTCTTGCACGAGATCCCTTAGGGGTAAAGCCATTGTTCTATTCTATTAAGGGAGAGGCCCTTATCTTTGCATCTGAAATAAAAGCATTGTTAAAACATCCCCATATTGATCCCATAATAGAGGAAGAGGGGATTCTTGAAATTTTTGGATTAGGGCCCGCACGATCTATAGGAAATGGAGTTTTTAAGGATATAGAAGAAATACCCCCGGCTCATTTTCTATTATATGATGAGGTAGGAATTCGATTAGAAGAATACTGGACATTGCAAGCACAAGAACACAAGGAAAATTTAAAAACTACCATTGAACATACAAGATTTTTGATTACAGATGCCATTGAACGGCAACTGGTAAGTGACGTACCTTTATGCACCTTTTTATCTGGAGGCTTGGATTCCAGCATTATCTCTGCCATCACAGCTAAAGTTTTTGCCAGAGAAGGCAGAGGCCCTTTAAATACATTTTCTATTGATTATATGGACAATGAAAAGCATTATACTTATAATGATTTTCAGCCTGATTTAGATAGCATGTGGGTAAAAGTTATATCAGATTATATTGGCAGTCATCATGAAAATATTATATTGGATAATAAAGAGTTAGCCAATAAGTTGTATGAATCCATACTGGCCAGTGATTTGCCTGGTATGGCAGATATTGATTCTTCATTGCTGCTTTTTTGTAGAGAGGTGAGACAGCATGCAACTGTTGCGCTTTCAGGAGAATGTGCGGATGAAATATTTGGAGGATATCCATGGTTCAGAAAGGATTTTTTAAATTCCAATACATTTCCTTGGGCAAAATCCATTGATCACAGAAAAGAAATTTTAAGCGATGAGTTTAAAAGGCTTCCCTTAGAAGAATATGTGAGGCAACACTATGAGGACACCATAAACCGTGCACCAACATTAAAAGGGGAATCGGCAGAAGACAGCAAAATGAGAGAGATGTTTTATCTAAATATTAAATGGTTCATGATAACACTTCTAAACAGAAAAGATCGCATGAGTATGACCAATAGTCTTGAAGTGAGGGTTCCTTTTGCTGACCCCAGGATTGTGGAATATGCCTACAACATTCCAAGTAGTATAAAATTTTATGACCATCGAGAAAAGGGCCTCTTAAGAGAAGCTTTTAAAGGTATTTTACCGGATAGCATTTTAAAAAGAAAAAAGAGTCCTTATCCCAAGACCTATAACCCGGAATATACGAAAACAGTTTGCAGCCAATTAAATAATATCCTGTTAGATAAAGAAGCACCTGTTCTTCGGATGGTTAATAAAGAAAGAGTACAAGAGATTGTTGAAACAGAAGGAAAAAACCTTAGGGCACCCTGGTATGGCCAACTTATGATGGGGCCTCAAGTCATGGCTTATTTAATTCAAATAAATCATTGGATGAAAGAATATCATGTAGAAGTTTGTAATTGATATCTAAGTCGTTATATTATATAATATAACCAAATTAGACAAAAATAGAAAATATGAGGGATCGCATGAAAGTTTTTAATGCATTTCTCTTTACCGAAGATGTAATTAAATTTGCTATAGGAATTGCAGTGGTTACTTTAGCGATTTTTATTATTTGGTTTCTTCTTCGGGAAATGAGATTGTGGTACTGGAAAATTAATAATCTAATTAAAATGCTTAAAAAAATTGAAAAACGCATCATGCATTTAGAGATTCTGGTAGATGAGTTATCCAGAGAGGTAGCGTCTGTAGATTGTCATGCGGCTAAGATGTCTGATCTTTTTAAGGATACAGTGTTGAAGCCAAAAGAGCAAGAAGAGCTTATTGAAGAACTAGAAGATGAAGAAGAAATTGCAAAGAGGATCAAGGATTAACAAACCAAAGATGAAAGCTGTTATGCGAGGTGACAAATATGTACTGTACCAAATGCGGACAAAACATAGAGGAGCATGATATTTACTGCCCCTATTGTAGCGGAAAAGTGAATGATCAATTCTATGAAGATGAAGACATAAGTGAAAAAAAAGCATCAGAAGATGCTAATGGCGTGATGAGATTGGTTGAGTTAGAGAGTAAAAGTAGTTCTGAAACTAAAAATGTGGACCAAGAATATGAAAAATACAAAAAAAGCATACTTAAAAATCAATCACAAAATTATGCAATAGATTATGATGATAACGATGAAGATGATGGCGCCTTCAAAGGCATGGGCGGCAAAATGGTCATTGTATTAATTGTTATTGCATTTGTTACGGCGACAGCCCTTGCTGGAAAATATTTTTTCTTTGATGACTATTTTGCCAGACAACAAGGGGAAATAGCAGATCAAGAAAATGACGAGATGGATACAGAAACACCACCCAATAATGATATAGAAGAAGATCCAATGACTCCCCGAGAACAGGCATTCTTAGATGTGGAAGCGCTGAATTATAATATTGATGAGGTTCGAAACAATGAGAATTTGAAATTTGATAAAAATCAGGATTATATAGAAAGCGACATTAATACCTCTATACCTATATCAGATGAAGTCTGGAAGGAAATTGAAGGGAAAACCTACCATTATCAGACAGCTATTATTAAATCCCTTGTTCAGTTTAATTCAAAATGGGTTGATTATGTGAACAACAATGATCGGACGGTTATATCTTTAATGGAACAAGACAGTAAAGCCTACAAAAATGTTGTTAACTTTAATAAAGAAGGCATATATGAAGAGTTTCTTCTTTTCGAAATTGGAGAAATTAGAAAAGGTGAAAAGGGTTATTATGTCTGGACCCATGAGCAAATAAAGGTCGTAGAAGATGGAAGATCTGAGATTAAAGAATATGATTGGATTTATAAATTGGTAGAAGGAGAATATGATTTCTTTATTTCAAATTACTATAGATATTAATAGGCTTGTTTCACAAAATAGAATATGTATGCATTTAAAAAAACCTCTAGTTTGATATTAAAGTATATCAAGAAGAGGTTTTTATTTACTCAATGAGCCAAGTTAGACTGAAAAATTTTTAATCACCATCCAAAAGATTTCCAAGTCCGCCTAACAAACTACCTTCTCCTTTGGATTTTCCGCCCGTTACCCTGGCCGAAGAAATCACTCTATCAGCCATTCTACTGAAAGGAAGGGATTGAAGCCATACCTTGCCAGGGCCTGTTACCGTTGCATAGAACAAACCTTCTCCACCAAAAAATGCACTTTTTACATTGCCCACGTATTGGATATCATAATGGGTGCCTTTTGCCAGGGCTACGAGGCAACCTGTATCAACTCTAAGGGTTTCTCCAGCAGATAAATCCCTCTCAATAATGGTGCCACCAGCATGTAAAAATGCCATGCCATCCCCTTCAAGTCTTTGCATAATAAAACCTTCTCCACCAAAGAAGCCTGTTCCAAGTTTTTTCTGAAATTCTATATCAATAGAGACACCTTTAGCAGCACAAAGAAAAGCATCTTTTTGACAAATAACTTTTCCTTGGAGTTCTGATAAATCGATTGAGATGATTTTGCCTGGATAAGGGGCAGCAAATGAAACGTGCTTCTTGCCTGATTTGGTATTTGTAAATAGCGTCATAAATAGGCTTTCGCCAGTTAGAACACGTTTACCCGCACCCAAGAATTTTCCCATCATTCCTTTCCCTGTGTCTTTTTTAGAACCATCTCCAAATATGGTTTCCATTTCAATGCCATCTTCCATGTACATCATGGCCCCTGCTTCTGCTATAACACTTTCGTTGGGGTCCAACTCTACCTCTACTAATTGCATATCATCCCCATAGAGTTTGAAATCAATTTCATGTGCATTTGACATATGTATTCCTCCTTTATTAAATTACCTTAATTATACTATTTCATTTTATAAAAAATACAAATATATGTAAAAATAGTTGCCTTTTACCTGAAGTAATAAATTTTTTTTATATATGCTTTACATTATAATATTAACGATGTTACAATAAGTGTCATAGTCCTATATTATTACATACAATAAAATATATAATGTGTATTATTCATGGAGGTTGAAGTATATTGTCGACACAAAGTAGATACAATCAAAGAGAGATTGGTGCACAAAGCCCTCTTTTTTCTGCATCAAGAACCACTATAGAAACTGCATTTTTAGGTAATAATGTAAAAAAAATAAAGGATCTCAAAGAAGCGTATGAATTGGCTGCGAATTCACCAGGAACCATTGTTACTGATATGTTGGTCCATGATCCGGAGAAAATTGGATTGAATTCAAATTCAAAGGTATTGCTTTTTAATGATGGAGAAACCACGGGACGTTTTGCAGATGCCAGAAAAATATTAGGTGAAAAAGGCGTCGGTGAAAAGGAATATACCGCTGTTCTCAGGGAAGCCATCTATGGAACAAGAGCCAAGAAGCTATATCATGCTCAGGTATTTATTGGATTAAATGAAGATTTCATGGTTAAAGCACATCTTTTAATTCCTCAGGGACATGAGAACATTCTATACAATTGGATGCTAAACTTTCAACATATGAGTGGAGAATATCAAAAGATGTATGATGCTTCAGTTGAATTAAAAGGAGAAGGGGATATCTTTATCTTTTCAGATCCCGACTGGAATAATAGCGAGCATCCTCATGGTCTTTCCTATTTTGATTCAGAGCATAACTGTGCCGCAGTACTGGGGATGCGTTACTTTGGAGAGCATAAAAAAGGCACTTTGACTTTGGCGTGGGGAATAGCTAACCGAAATCAGTATGTGTCTTGTCACGGTGGATTAAAAAGCTATTCTTTAGAGAATGGGAATAAATATGTAATGGGTGTATTTGGCCTGTCAGGGTCTGGTAAATCTACAATTACCCATTCGAAGCATGAAAGCCAATATGATATTGAAATTTTGCATGATGATGCTTATATCATTTCTACAAAAGATGGTTCATCTGTTGCTCTTGAACCCTCTTATTTTGATAAAACCCAAGATTATCCCTTAACAGAACCCGCAAACAAGTTTTTGATTACAGCACAAAATTGCGGAGCTTGCTTAGATGAGGAAGGAAAGTGTGTTTTAGTTACAGAAGATATTCGTAATGGTAATGGAAGAGCCATTAAATCTAAATTATGGGCAGATAATAGAGTCGATAAATTTGAGGCGCCTATTAATGGTATTGTATGGATTATGAAAGATCCTGCTTTGCCTCCAATCGTAAAAATTAAAGACCCTATACTTGCGGCCGTTATGGGAGCAACTCTTGCAACAAAGCGTTCTTCGGCGGAAAAGACTCTAAAAAACATGGATAAAGATGCATTGGTTATTGAGCCTTTTGCAAATCCTTTTAGAACCTATCCTTTAAAAGAAGATTATGACAAATTCAAGTACCTTTTTCAGCAGAAAGGGGTAGATTGCTTTATTATCAATACAGGACATTTTATGGATCAAAAGGTACCAAAAGAATTGACCCTTAAGATCATAGAGCAAATTGTGAATGGTACAAATCCATTTATCTCTTGGAACGGCTTTACGGACTTGGAAATCATGAGAATTGAAGATTTCATGCCAGATATGACGGATTCTTACTATTTAGAAATGCTACAAAAAAGCATGAAAGAGCGCATACAATTTTTATATCTTCGAAAATCGCTAAATGATGGAAGAGATGTTTTACCAGTTGAATCCTTAGATGCCCTTGTTAAGGTGATTAATGAAATAGAGGATTATATACAGAATCACTATATGAAAGCTATGTAAGTTAAATATATTTATAGTAAAAAAAAGATTTTGCTTCATGAAGCAAAGTCTTTTTCCTTTATGCTCTAAAAAAATGTGGTAAAGGTTTAAAAATAATGATTTTAATGGTAAAAAGTGAAACTGTAGGGTATAATAAAGCTAATATGGACAATAAAAGAGGTGGTTAAATGAAAAAAGCGAAGTTATTATTATGGCTTGCAATTGCTATAGTTCCAATATCTATAGCGTTTTTTGGAACATTTTTAAATTTTATAACAGACTATTTATGGTTTGAAGAATTAGGCTACACACAAGTCTACATGACCAAACTGGTAACACAATTAAAAGTAGCGATTCCTACTTTCCTTGTTCTTACCATTTTACTTTATACTTATCTGAGAACCATTAAGAAAGATTATTATAAAAAGGTAGATGTTGTAAATGCAAATGTAAATGAAAAAAGGATTAATCAAATTGCCCTTGGCGCATCGGTGGGGGTTTCCCTATTGGCAACATTGGCCCTATCTACAAATATGTGGTTCGATATATTAAGGTTTATTAATAGTACAAGTTTTAATATATCAGATCCCATATTTAATCAGGATTTATCCTTTTATATTTTCAAACTTCCTTTCTTATCACAAATTTATAGCTTGCTGATTATGCTGATTATCATTTTAGTGATCATGACTGGCGTATTTTATCTATTTTTAATGAGCGTAAGAAGGCCGAAACTAAGGGAAGTATCCGAGGATGAAAACCCGTATGGCAACGTTTTTCGACGTGGCATTGACTTAGAAAATGGAAAAGAACTTTTGCGGATCGCTGTAAGGCAATTAACAGTATTAGGCTTCTTGTTTTTTGTAATATTAGGAGCCGGTTATTTTTTAAAGCAGTATGACTTACTATATTCGACTCGAGGCGTAGCCTACGGGGCAAGTTATACGGATATACATGTTACCTTATGGGTTTATCGTGTGATGATCGGTCTCTCGCTCCTTTCAGCAATTCTTTTTGCCATTGGAATGACAGCTCAAAAATTTAAATTGGCATTAGCGGGACCCGTTTTGATGATTATTGTTTCAATAGTTGGTAATGTCGGAGCACTGGCTATTCAAAACTTGGTTGTATCTCCTGATGAAATTTCAAAAGAAAGCGAATATTTAAGATACAACATGGAATACACAAGAATGGCTTATGGACTCAATGACATTTCAGAAAAAGATTTTCCTGTAGACACGAATCTCAGTAGTGAAGATATTGATAACAATGTTCAAACCATTGAAAACATTAGAATCAACGATTATAGTCCTACTACACAGTTTTATAATCAAAGACAAGGGATCAGACAGTATTATAAGTTCAATGACGTAGACATAGACAGGTATATGATTAACGGTAAGTATACCCAGACCTTTATCGGAGTCCGAGAAATTGATGAGGCCCAATTGGCACAATCATGGATTAATCAACACTTGAAATATACACATGGATATGGGGTTGCAATGTCTCCGGTAAATTCAATTACTGTAACAGGTCAGCCTGAGCTTCTTATACAGAACCTTCCTCCTCGATCATCTGTAGAGGAAATAGAGATTACCAGGCCAGAGATTTACTTTGGCGAGAGGACCAATAATTATATTATTACAAATACAGATGAAGCTGAATTTGATTATCCCAGCGGGGATAACAATGTTGAGACGTTTTATGAAGGAAGCGCAGGAATCAATCTTGGTGGCATTAATCGCCTCCTGTTTTCAATTCGGCAAAGAAGCATGAAGATGTTTGTGTCAAGCAACTTGGATAGCGATTCCAAAATATTGATTTATCGAAACATTCATGAGCGTATTCGAAAAATAGCACCTTTTCTTCAATTTGATGCCGACCCATATATTGTTACCAGTGAAGGAAAGATTTATTGGATTATTGATGGATATTCCACCAGTGCAAATTACCCCTATGCTGAACCCTATATGGAGAGTAGAACCAACTACATTAGAAATTCTGTAAAAGTGGTTGTAGATGCCTTTAATGGCGAAACAACATTTTACCTCATAGATGAAAATGACCCAGTGGCTGCGACTTTAGGCAAAATATTTCCTGAATTACTTAAGCCCATAGCGGAGATGTCCGATGATTTAAAAGTCCACTTGAGATATCCACAGACACTATTTAATATTCAATCTCAAGTTTATCGGGTGTATCATGTCAACAATACCACGGTATTTTATCAAGGTGAAGATAGGTGGGATATTGCAAATCAGATTTATGGGAACGAAACAGTTTCTATGGATTCCATTTATACCATCATGAAACTACCAGATCAAGATCAAGAAGAGTTTATACTCTCGATTCCATATACACCAAGAAGCAAACCCAATATGGCCGCATTATTTGTGGCGCGAAACGATGGAGAAAACTATGGGGAGCTTGTGGTTTATAAACTACCAAAACAAGTATCTGTATATGGACCTATGCAGATCGAATCCAAAATCGATCAACATACAGAGATCTCCAAAGAGTTTTCCTTATGGGCATCACAAGGTTCTTCCTATATTAGAGGAAATGTATTATCGATCCCCATTGAAAATTCACTGATTTATGTTGAACCCATATATTTGCAAGCGGCCAATGAAAATAGTCTTCCAGAAGTAAAAAGAGTCATCGTGGTTTTTGGCGATAGAATCGCATACAGAAACACTTTAAAAGAGGCTCTTGAAGAATTATTTGGTGAGACAGAAGTGCCAGGCCCAGTAACTCCTCCTGGAGAAGAGGATCAAACGCCAGGTGGCCAAGTAGGCGTAACCAACATTGATGAATTAATCATACTTGCCAATGAAGCCTTCCAAAGATCTGAGGAGGCACAAAAAAGTGGTGATTGGGCCAGTTATGGTAGATACCTCAATGAACTTCAGAATTACTTGGAACAACTTGAATCTTTAACTCAAACTCAATAAATATAAATAGAAATGTATATAAATAATAAATAAACCGCTACTTTGGAAGTATCATATCCAAGTAGTGGTTTGTTTATTTTTACAAAGGATTCATGATAAAAGGAAGTAAAGATAAAAAATACCATATATATCGTAACTGTAAGTGCCAATACTAATAATAAGATGATGAAAATAGCAAAGCAATGAAGAAACTCATATGATAGTATTAACTGCAGTCGGAAGGGGAGAAAAGAATGCATGATGATGGTATTACGCCTTTTACATACTTTTATGAAAACTCAAAGCTCTTTTTAAAATTTATTAAAGCCCATTATAAGAAAGATGGAAAAATGTTAGAAGAGATCTATCTGGATACATTAGCGCTTTATGAGCAGTATATGGATGCTTATATGAATAAAACCACAAGAATAAAAAAGATAGAAGAAATTACCCATGAACTGTTGGATATTTTATCTTTGAGAGAGCAAAACGATGAATTAACCATAAAAGGAATGAGCCTTTTTAAAGGTTTGAAAATAAAAGAAAAAATTATTGGAGCTAAATATATAGAATTATGGGTAAGAGGTAAAAGAATGTGGTTATATATATTTGAAAACAATAAAAACAAAGAAGTTATTCTGCCATATTTTATTGAGGAGCCCTACCTTATGGATTCAGAACAGGTATACCATGCCCTTAAAGAGAAAGTTTTTTGCAAAAAACAAATAACCGAACATTAACTTGAAAGCATGAGTTAATATACGGAAATGAATGCATTGAAAAATATTTAATCTTTTTAAGATTAAGTATTAACAATGCATTTTTAAAGTGGTATAATCTTTCCGTACAAGAAAAACATAATGCTAGGACTAAGAATTCTAAGACCAACCTTTTCCTATCATTCATTGAAGCTTAAAACTCTATTTGACCGAAATGTTCGTATTATTATTTTCTATAAACGATAACAGAAAGGAGATTAAAACATGTCATTTAACGATATGCTGTTTACTATTAAACCAAATCAAAATAAATTACAAGACGTCTTAGATTTGCTAAAAAAGCATCCTGAAGTAAAATTTATCTCATTGAACGGTGTGGATTTAGGAGGAAACAATACAGATGAAAGAATCCCAGTTAATTGTTTTTTCGAAGATTTTAACAACTTTATAGAAAATGGGATACAAACGGATGGGTCCAGTGTTGTTCTGCCAAAAATCGTGGAGCTCAATGATGCAAAAGTGGATTTGATACCAGATACATCTGTTAATTGGTATGTTGATTATAATTATAACCATTTTAGTGAAGATACAGGATTGCCAGTTGGAACTCTAAGAATTCCCGCTTATCTGGTACATAATGATAAGAATCCAGTTGGTTCAAGAGTCATACTTAAAAACGCCATTGATACATTTACCAATGAGCTCAGTGATTTAATTAAGAGAAATCCATATGTTTTGAACTATATGGAGATCGACTCTGTTGACGATATAGACGAAATTATTCTTACCTCAGCAACTGAGCTTGAATTTTGGGTTAAAACTCCTGATGATGTTGCTGATGTGGAGCAACTTTCTACTTCTCAAGTTCTTAAAGAACAATACTGGAAGAGAACCATTGGTCCGGTGAGAACAGCGTTAGAACAATCTATTTTGATTCTTGATAAATATGGTTTGGAAATTGAAATGGGTCATAAAGAAGTAGGTGGCGTTAAAGCAAAACTTGGAAATTCAGGTGGGTTTGACCATGTAATGGAGCAGCTTGAAATAGATTGGAAATACAGTACAGCTATGCAGACAGCAGATAATGTAATACATGTAAAAGATGTCATTAGAGACGTTTTTGATTTGCATGGCTTAGAAGTTACCTTTATGGCAAAGCCTGTAGAAGGTGTTGCAGGCAATGGGCAACATACGCATCTGGGGGTTTCTGCGAGGATGAAAAACGGCGAATACAAAAATCTGTTTTCGCCTAAAGACTTTAAGAAATATTATCTAAATCCCATTGGATTTGGTGCCATTATGGGAATTCTTAAAAATTATGAGGTTATCAATCCATTTGTTTCATCTGGTAATGATGCGCTTAATCGTTTAAAACCAGGATTTGAAGCGCCTGTTTGTATTGTTGGGTCTATTGGACATTCCCCTGAAGTACCTTCTCGTAATAGAACCGTTTTAGTGGGGTTGGTAAGAGATGCTTCAAATTCCCTTGCCACCAGATTTGAGTTACGATCACCGAATCCAAAAAGTAATACTTTCTTAGTGTTGGCTACTGCTTATCTTGCTATGTTAGACGGTATTAAAGCAGCGTTGCAAGCAGGGAAAACACCTGAAGAATTAGAAGCTGCTTTTTCTAAAAGGCCAGATGAAGAAGCCTTTTATCTTCCTAAGGATAGAGCTTACAGAAGTGAGAAAAATGTATTTGATGAGTATACAAAAGAAGAAAGAGATCGATTATTTGGGAAACCACCTGCAACGGTATGGGAAAACATCTTGGGTTTTGAAAAATATCCGGAAAAAGTTAAAGTGCTGACTTGCGATAATGTTTTAAGTGAAAAAATCTTAGGATCTTATGAGGAAGCCATTATGACACAATGGGCAACTGAATTGTATAATAGAATCATCCCCAATAATATGGAAGTTGTAAGAGAGTGTGTAAAACTCCATAAGACAGATGATGAAAGAACGGATTTAGACGTGGTCAGCTGGGAAAAAATTAAAGAATTAAGACATTTCCTAATGAAAGACAGTTTATCGAGGAAATCACTTTTTACGAGAATAAAAGACGCTTTAAATGCAAAGGATTATAATACAGCTTCAGAGTTGCAAATTATCATGAGAGAGAAAATGACAGAATTAGTTGAAACCTTTATAGAATACCGGAAAAACTTATTTTAGACAATTGCAATTGAATTGGAAATATGGTATATTACCTACAAAGTGATGACAGGAAAAAGTAAATGATTCTTTGTCTAAGAGAGCTGGCGGAAGGTGTGAGTCAGTACAAAGAATGATTGAATCCATCCTTGAACTGCAGACGTTAAAAGTCGTGCCGGCGGTGGTCGTTATACATATTCGAGTGGATTGTTTAAAAACAATTAACTAGGGTGGCATCGCGGAAGTAACCTTTCGTCCCTAATGGGGGCGAAGGGTTTTTTGTATTAAAAAAATTATTAAATATATATCATAGGAGGTTAAAACCATGTTAGATATAAAAAGAATTCGATCAGAGTACCAGCATGTAAAAGAAGCGATAGAAAAAAGAGGGCAGGGTGACCATGACATAGATCAGGTTGTCAAACTGGACCAAGAAAGAAGAGAATTACTTACTGAAGTAGAACAGATGAAAAATAAACAAAATGTGGTGTCAAAGGAAGTTCCAAAATTAAAAAAAGAAGGAAAAGATGCATCCGTTTTGCTTTCGGAAATGAAAACCCTCTCGTCAAATATTAAAGAATTTGATGAAAAGGTAAGAGATATTGAGATACAAATAAAAGACAAGCTTTTAAGTATTCCTAATACACCCAATGAAACAGTTCCTGTTGGTAAATGCGATGAGGATAATTTAGAAGTGAGAAAATGGGGCACGCCAAGAGCGTTTGATTTTGAGTTTAAGGCCCATTGGGATGTGGGTATAAATCTGGATATTTTAGATTTTGAGAGAGCAGCAAAAATATCGGGTGCCAGATTTTCAGTGTACAAAGGAAAGGGTGCGAAACTGGAGAGAGCGTTAATTAATTTTATGTTAGATCTTCATACAACCAGTCATGGGTATACGGAAATATTACCACCTTTTATGGTCAACAGAGAGGCCATGACAGGAACAGGACAGCTTCCCAAGTTTGAAGATGATATGTTTCATATTCCGGCAAAGGACTTTTTCTTAGTACCTACAGCAGAAGTGCCTTTGACCAACCTCATGATGAATGAAATTATTGAAGAAGAGACTCTTCCCATTTGTTACACTGCCTACACACCATGCTTTAGAAAAGAGGCAGGTTCTGCTGGAAGAGATACAAGAGGACTCATACGCCAGCATCAATTTAATAAGGTAGAACTGGTCAAATTTGCTAAGCCAGAAGATTCTTATGAAGAATTGGAAAAGCTTCTTGGTGCAGCGGAAAAAGTTTTACAACTTTTAGAGCTGCCTTATCGGGTGGTCAAGCTATGTAGTGGTGATTTAGGGTTTAGTTCAGCGATGACTTATGATATAGAAGTTTGGATGCCCAGCTACAATCGGTATTTGGAAATCTCATCTTGTAGTAACTTTGAGGATTACCAGTCAAGGCGTGGAAATATCCGATTTAGACCCACTGAAAAGGGAAAAGTTGAATTTGTACATACCCTTAATGGCTCTGGTCTGGCTGTAGGAAGAACCTTCTCCGCTATCCTTGAAAACTATCAACAGCCTGATGGCTCAGTAATAATTCCTCCTGTATTGAGACCCTATATGGGCGGAGCGGAAAAGATAGATTAGGGATATGTAGGGACGACCCTTGCGGTTGTCCTTATAAGAGATAACAGAT
>JADQBM010000025.1 GCA_016278615.1 Clostridia bacterium
ATGGTACTTGGCGGGCAGCCGCCTGGGAGAGTAAGTCGTCGCTGGTTTTGAAAAAAAGACTTTAAATCGAAAGATTTAGAGTCTTTTTTTGTAGGGACAGGGCTTGCCCCTGTCCGTAATGACGAGATAACAATGCGTGAATTGATACGGCTAACCGCAAGGGTCATCCCTACGAAAACGTGAATTGATGCGACACCGTGTATGTAGGAAAGGGCTTGCCCCTGTCCGTAATGATGAGATACAATGCGTGGATTGATGCGAACACCGTGTATGTAGGGACAGGGCTTGCTCCTGTCCGTAATGATGGGATAACAATGCGTGAATTGATACGGACAACCGCAAGGCTCGTCCCTACGCGTCTCTCATTCCACTGTTGTTCTGGTCTTTTTGCGGTATTGGCTTGGGGTGATTCCGGTGAATTTTTTAAAAACCTTAGTAAAATAGCTTTGTTCCTCAAAACCTGAGTCAATGGATATTTCCAGAAGGCTTAAAGTGGTTGTTGCTAAAAGATCCTTGCTGTTTTTTATTCGAACTTCATTAACAAAATCGGTGAAGCATTGGCTCATCTCTTTATTAAAATGCATAGAAAGATAAGACGGGTTTATGTGAAGGGTGTCTGCAATTTTTTTAAGGGATATCTTATTCATATAATTCCCATTCACGTACTTGATTGTTTCACTAATAATATGAGAGTTTCCTAAATATAAACTGTCAAATACATATAGGGAGAAATGCTCTACAAGCTCTGCTGTTTTAAGACGTAAATCATGAAGACTTTCAGCACCATTGATGGAGTTCACATAATTGAAATCTTTTTCAAAAACCTGCTGAAGAGAAGCACCACCTTCAACAGCAGCTCGGGCCAGTACTGCGCATACCTCCAACATAGTTGTTTTAACAAGGTCAAGATTACCAGCCTCAATGATCAACACTTCATTAAGCAGAGTTTGCATAGATTCCTGAGCACCATTTGCATCTCCAATTTTCACTTTTTGAACCAGTTCTTTCTCAACATTATAAGGATAAAGCAAAGAAATATTCTTCTTTTTGAAAACAAGAACATCTTCTCCAATCTTAGCTTGTTCCTTGAAATCTGTATTGATTTTTTCATAATCGGTATTATGACTAATAGATGATAAGACACAACTGTTAAGCAAATTTGAAAGATGAGCGACTTCTTTTGGAGAGGTTATTTTCATGGTACTTAAAAAAAATGTGAACTTAGGAATTTTTTCTGGAAATTCATGAAGTAAATTGATCCGAAATATATTTTCAACGATGCTTTCATTAATTTTGCCCATAGCAATAGGACCAGCTATAAAACAGCCTTTAATATTTCCCTCTATTATTAATGAAATAGCTATTTTAGAAAACCCCGCACAGCAAAGAAAAATATAAGGCTCACCGAGAGTAGTAGCTATTTTTGCTGAGGACACTAAATTTTTTGAGCAGGTACTATCTTTAGTTCCATAAAAATCCGAAAAGGCACATATTTTCTTATCTGAGTTGCATTCCCATATAATTGATCCTTCATTATCAAAAAAAGTAATAGGCAGATCAGATATGATGCAGAAGGATTGTATGGCTTCTTTTAAGTTGTCTGGCAATTTAAATGGATTATTATTGTCTTTTTTTTTCACTAAATTATGATTCATGACATGCACCTCGTATAATATTTTACCAAAATTCAAAGGGATATTAATAAAATAATATAACATTATCCCTAAAAATGCAATAGATATAGATGTTCACCTAATAATATTACCAAAACAAACAATGAGAGTAGTATAAATTCCTTTTCTATAAATGATAAACTTAAAATAATAAAGTATAGGGGATTAAATAAAATGAATTTTCAAAAAATAATTAAAATTTGAGGTATTAGATATGGGTAAAGACTTATTGATTAAAACATTAAAACACGAAAAAACCGATGGAGTCCCTTGGGTTCCTTTTGCAGGCGTGCATGCAGGAAAGCTAAAAGGTTATACAGCAGAAGAAGTTCTTAAAGATGCAGATAAGCTTTTTGAGTCTTTAATGGAAGTCAAAAAGATTTATGCACCAGATGGTATGCCCATTATGTTTGATCTGCAAGTTGAAGCTGAGATACTGGGTTGTGATCTCTTGTGGGCAAAGGATAATCCCCCATCTGTTAAATCACATCCTTGCTCTGGAGAAAAAAGCATTCCTTGTAACTGTAAAATCCCTACCGCTGATTCAGGTAGAATTCCTATGATTGTAGATGTCATGAAAAGAATGAAAGCTGCTGTTGGTGAGGAAGTTGCGTTATATGGATTAATTTGTGGGCCCTTTACTTTAGCTTCTCACTTAAGGGGCAGTGAAATTTTCATGGATATGATTAAAGACCCCGCTTATGTAAAAGAGCTGGTAGAGTTTTGTGGAGAAGTAGCTTGCAAATTGTCTGAAATTTATATTGAAGCAGGCATGGATGTTATTGCTGTGGTAGATCCCCTTGTAAGTCAAATTTCACCAAAGCACTTCGAATCAATGCTATCTGATTCTTTTAAAGCTACATTTGATTTCATCAGAGAAAAAGGCGCGTTGTCTTCGTTCTTTGTGTGTGGCAATGCTACTAGACAAATCAAAGTAATGTGTGATACCAATCCAGATAGTATTTCTGTTGATGAAAATGTGAATCTTCACGATTCCAAATTGGTTACGGATCCATACAATATTACAATTGGAGGCAATATTCCACTTACAACCACCATGCTTCATGGAAATCAGCAAGATAATATGAAATGTGTGATTGACCTCATGGACAGTTTGGATCATCATAACTTGATTATCAGCCCAGGATGTGACATGCCATATGATACCCCTATTGAAAACACAGTGGCGGTTGCACAGGCTGTTAAAAGAACAGATGATGCAAGGAAAATGATTGAGAATTATGAATCTGTAGAAGAAGATATTGACATCAGCATTCCAGATTATAAAGATCGAGATAAGGTCTTAATTGAGCTGTTCCTATTAGACCCTGAGCAATGTGCAGCATGCACATACATGTTAAATAGTGTTGTAGATATATATGATGAAATCAAAGAGATGGCAGATTATGTTGTCTATAAATACACCATTAAGGAAGATATAGCAAGAACTAAGAAAATGGGCATAAGCAATCTACCGACAATGTGCGTTAATGGTGAGGTAAAGTGGGTCTCTATTATTCCGAGTAAAGAAGAATTCATAAATGAAATAAAGAAATATATTAAAAAGAAATGAGTTTTAGATATAATATAGATATAATAAAGTTAGAAACTCATTATAAATATTTTAAGGAGGTTAAATATGAATAAGGAACTTATTTTCCAAATGGCCCATGCATCCATTATAGATTGCGATGAAGACAAAGCAATGCAAGTTATTAAAGATGCACAGGACAACAACATTGATTTAGTTGAACTTCTAAGTATGGGTTTTAGTTCTGGAATCAGAGAGTTGGGAGATCAGTTTGGTAGAGGTGAGATTTTTCTACCAGAGCTAATATTTTCAACAGAAGTAATGAAAAAAGCATCAGCAGTTATTGAAGAAAAACTTGGGAGCGACAATGTACAAAAAAAAGCTAAAATGGTTATCGGTACAGTTGCAGGTGATGTCCATGATATTGGAAAGGGAATCGTTTGCTCTCTCGTAAAAAGCAATGGGGTAGAAGTCTATGACTTGGGTAGAGAAGTTCCGGCATTAACGTTTATAGAAAAGGCAGAAGAGTATCAAGTAGATTTCATTGGAAGTAGTGCATTACTGACGACTACAATGACTGAGCAGAAAAAGATTGAGGATATATTGAGAAAAGAAGGTCTTAGGGACAAATATAAAACCATGGTAGGCGGAGCCCCTGTCACGAAGCGATGGGCAGAAAAAATTGGCGCAGATGCTTATTGTGAGGATGCTGCAGAATCCGTAAAAATGGTCATGCAATGGATCGAGCAGGGTGGAAAATAATTAAAGAAAGGAAGGGCGATTAATGAGCAACGATAAGAAATTTTTTACCCGTATGGGTGATGGTTCAGTTGTGTATATGACCGAAGTAGAGATTCGTGAAGATATAGCCGCAGGTGTAGCTGATGCAGCTACCAGGGGTAAAATTCCACCACTCTCTACAGATGAGATTCAGCGGATATATGAAATTGTTACCATGCCAGGTATTGTGGTAGGTGTAGAGCCAGGACAAGAAATTGTTTCAACCAGTGATTCGGGAGCAGACAAGGTAGGCGCAAAATGCGGTGTACCTGTTGATAGAACAACTCAGGCTGTTATTCATGAGAGAGTACTGGGTTGTGATTCAGTGGACATTGGATTTAGAGACTATAACTATAAAACTGCAAAAGGCGTTGTAGAGCACGAAGCACATGCAGTAAGAAGTGCATTAAATATTACAACAATGCCGATTTTCTACGGCGCTATGACCAATCTGGGCTTTTATACCAAACCAGATGGTCCAGTAGAAAATTGGGCAGAGCTTCTACCTCAAGGCAGGATTGAAGAATCTTTTAAAGCTCAAGAAGAAGCTGTTGAGCATGCTGTTAGGGATGTTGTCTATGTTGCAGAGCAGATGAATACGGCTGGTGCCGATGCAATGAACTTAGACACCTCAGGAGCAGGAGGAGATGCTGATTTTTTAGCTGCATTGAAAGCAACAGAAATCATCCGAGAAAGATTTCCGGACCTAGCAGTAGAAATAGGTATGGCCGGAGAATTTGTTTTGGGTATGCATGGCAAACTCAAATATGATGGTGTTCGGTTGGCGGGTCTGTACCCACATCAACAAGTTAAATTAGTTGAAAAAGCTGGCGCATCCATTTTCGGTGCTGTGGTAAATACGAACTGTAATATGTCATTTGCTTGGAACATAGCTCGAGTATGTACTTTTATGAAAGCATGTGTTGAAGTGGCTAGCATTCCGGTACATGCAAATGTAGGGATGGGTGTATGTGGCATTCCAATGTGTGAAATCATACCAACGGACTCGGTTTCAAGAGCTGACAAATGCATGATAGAAATATGCAAAATTGATGGTTACTAGCTGGGCGTAGGAGATCCCCTTGGAATAGAATCGACTCACGCAATTGCTGCAGGAATGGGCGGAATACGTACAGCCGGAGATCTGGTTATACGTATGCAGCTTACTCACAAGATGAAACTTGATGAGGCAAAAAAATATGTAGCAGAAAAGTTGGGCGTTTCAGTTATGGACCTTTGTGATGTTGTTAAAATGGCAGAGGTCAGAGAAGATTTAGGTATCGGTATTCAAGAGCCTTTCAACGGAGCTAACATAGGTATGGAAGCTAAGTTTAGGATTTCTGAAATACTAGGCCAAAAAATCAACTCCGTAGAACGTTTCAAGGAAAGAGCAGGCGTAAAATAATAAATAGCTGAGTTAACAAGCAGCTATGATCAGTGAAATTAATAAAAGGATAGCAGATACATATCTGCTATCCCTTAGATTTAAGAAAAGGTGGACATTGTGATCGAATTAGTTCTTCTAACAGGTTTTCTGGGGGCAGGGAAAACAACCCTTTTAAAAGCAATATTGGATGCTTATAAAGACCAAAAAATTGGTGTGATTGTAAATGAATTTGGGAAAGTCAATGTAGATGCTGTTTTATTAGAGAAAGATGGTATTACCATGGCAGAACTCAGTAACGGGTCTATTTTTTGTGCGTGTATCAAAGACAATTTCCTTAAGAGTTTAATTGAGATGTCTCAAATGAATATAGATTATTTGTTTATTGAAGCGTCAGGATTGGCTGACCCTTCCAATATGCCCCAAATACTAAAGGCAATAGAGCCTAAAATATTAAAACCTTATGACTATAAAGGTGCTTTATGTGTGGTTGACGCTGAAAACTTTATGGATCTCTATGATATGTTGCCAGCTCTTGAGCATCAGTTGGAATATAGTGGTTCGGTCATTATTAACAAAGCAGATTTAGTAGAAAATGAAAAAATAGCGGAAATATCTCATAAAATCGGGGAGGTAAATCCAAGGGCTCAGGTATATATTACGTCTTATTGCAAAGTCAATATTATGGATATTATCAATGGCTTGGTTGCTTCGTCCAAAGAAGCAGAAGAAACAACCAATACTTTTGAGTCAAGACCAAAAACTTTTGTTCTTTCAGCAGAAAGCAGTTTGCCCTTTGAAGATTTAAAAGCATTTATCACAGAGATTGCAGACTCTGCCTATAGAATAAAAGGTTTTGTAAAAACCCATGAGGGGACCATAGAAGTGAGCGCAGTTGGAAAAAACATAGAGTTATCTCCTTGGACAAAACCTATAAAGAATTCCGAAATTGTTGTTATTTCATCTGTTGGAATTAAAATGCTTAGTTTAATAACTAAAGCCATAGAAAGTCACCTTAAAGGTAAAATTCATCTATAGGAGAATACTGTTTTGAAAAACGAAATCATAACAATCCATAGAAATGAAGCAGATAAGATAGCTGAGGGTTATTTCATTAAAATGTGCGGCTTCGACAGGGATGAGAATAAGTTTAAATCCATGTTGCAAGATGGCTATGGTATAAGAGAAAAATTATCGGATGATTTAAGTGTTAGAGCCATCATTTCTTCATTTGACAAAGAGATTATATGGGGAAAAACTGTTGATATCAATGGAGTTAAATTTGAGTGTAATGCTTTTGAGCAAATAGATAGAGAGAACATAAAAGAGTTATTCGTATATATTTTAACGGCAGGCAACTTTGATTTACCCGGTGCATCCATGTTAGAGATGGTTTATGCAGATGCATGGGGCACAGCATATGTGGATGCTGGAAGAGATATTTTAAGGTCCAGATTGAGCACTCGAGAGCCCTTTGTATCAGATTCCTTTGGACCAGGGTATTATGGGATGGATGTTCCACAGGTAAAGAACTTCTTTAGGGTCTTAGATTCTAAAAAGATAGATGTAAAACTATTAGATAGCGGCTTGATGGTCCCAGTAAAATCCATTGCAGGGTTATTTGTCTCTGTGAAAGACCCCTCTCAATTACCAGGAAACGATTGTAGTTCGTGTCTTGCCAATGAAAAAGGCTGTTATTTTTGCAGAATGAAAAACAAAAAATAATGAAGAAATTTATACGGGAATCATATAAATGGATTCAGAAGAGGAAAATAATATGATTGTAACTTTTTTGCCTCAAAACATTAAGCAGCAAGTTCATAAGAAGGATTATCTTTTAAACATTGCTTCCAAAGCTAATATTATGATTGATGGCAACTGTGGGGGCAAAAAAAATTGTGGAAAATGTAAAGTTCAAGTTGTATCTGGAGTAATAGCACCACTGAGTTCGGAGGAAATATCCATCTTAACAGAAAAAGAAATAAAAGAAGGATATCGTTTGGCTTGCCATTTGATGGTTGAAGATGATTTAGTGGTTCAAGTTCCACAGATTAACAACAATATTTCGCGAAAAACAAAATTAACGTGGATGCCTGAAAACCTTAGCCTAAAGGCATCTATTAAAAAATATTTTGTTAAAATAGATAAAGCATCATTGCAAAATCAGGTGAGCGATAGTGATCGTATTTTAAAGGTGCTCCCTGAAAAAGGGGTTGCCATTAGCCCCTTTTTGTTGGTGAATATGCCAAGGCTTTTAGAAGAAAGTGATCCGCAAATTACCGTTACAGTAAAAGACAACCTGATCATTGATTTGGAAATAGGCGATACCACCAGTCATTGTTATGGTATTGCATTTGATATAGGGACCACCACCGTAGTAGGCATGCTATGGGATCTAAATGAAGGTAAAATGATAGGCGCTTCTGCATTAACCAATCCACAAAGTATTTTTGGAGCAGACGTGATTTCGAGAATACATTTCAGCAGTAGTGATCCTAATAACTTGCTTATTATGAAGACCAAGATAAAAGAGTGTTTTAACCACATCATAAAAGATTTCATAAGCCTGTACAATATTAATAATATGCATATATATGAAGCGACAGTTGTGGGAAATACGACCATGAGCCATTTGTTCATGGGTGTTGACCCAACACAGCTTTCCAGATCGCCATTTGTGCCAGTTTTTTGTATGCCCATTGATTTGCCGGGCAAAGATATGGAGGTGAACATAAATCCTTTAGGGAATGTTCATTTATTGCCTAATATAGCAGGGCATGTGGGGTCAGATATGGTAGGGGTATTATTGGCGTCTGATATTATGGAACTTGAAGGGATCAATTTAGCCATAGATGTTGGTACGAATGGTGAGATTGTTCTATCCCAAAAGGGACGTGTTTTTGCTTGTTCCACTGCAGCCGGGCCTGCTTTTGAAGGTGCTTCCATTTATCAAGGGATGAGAGCTGCTTCAGGAGCTATCGAGGGGGCGCATATCCACTACGGAGAACTGATTTTAAAAGTGATTGATGACACTGAGCCCATAGGGATTTGCGGATCAGGTCTAATTGACATTACTGCAGAACTGCTAAATATAGGAATTATTGACCATACAGGTAAATTAATGGATGAAAACTGGGCCATAGAAAATAATATAGACACTTCGCTTGCCAAAAGATTACGAAAAGGAAAAAATGGTAAGGAATTTGTATTATTCTGGCTAGAAGGTCAAGAGGACATTGTTATAACACAAAAAGATATTCGAGAGGTGCAGCTGGCTAAGGGTGCTATTTACGGAGGTATTGTCATTATGCTCAGTGAGTTGGGCCTTCAAGTGAAAGATTTGGATAAAATTATTTTGGCAGGTGCTTTTGGCAATTATATTAAGAAAGAAAGTGCTCTTGGAATTGGTTTGTTTCCAAAGATTTCCTTAGATAAAATAATTTCCATGGGAAATGCCGCAGGGGTAGGTGCAAGTATGGCACTTTTGTCTCTTGAAGACAGAAAAAAAGCACATGAACAGGCTCGAAAGGTAGAACACATTGAACTTTCAGGACATTCAGATTTTCAAACAGAGTATATAAAGGCAATGAATTTCCCGAAAGAAGTATAAATGGAGGTTCAAGACCATGACGGAAAAATTAACCGTATCTCAAAGACAACGTTTGGTTGAATTAGATGCTCAAGAAGATGTTTTAGCTAAGGAATTTGAGAATAGTGGACAAAGGGATCTATTTTATAAAGCAATAGAGATAGAGTTGGCAAAAAAAAATAAAGAAAAAATATTAAGTTTATTAAACGAAGGGCATCAGCCGTTGTCTTGTGAAATTGAGAATCGCCTCATTAATTGGCTCACAAAAGAAGAAGGGTATTCTCAGGTGGTTACGCCGATTATTATTTCAGAAGCGATGCTGGAAAAAATGACCATTACTTCTGAGCATCCTTTATCTAATCAGGTTTTTTGGCTAGATTCAAAAAAATGTCTTCGACCCATGCTGGCACCAAATCTTTATACATTGATGCGTGATCTTTATAAGATTGCAAAACAACCTGTAAAGATATTTGAAGCAGGTCCATGCTTTAGAAAAGAAACACAAGGGGCCCAGCATATGAATGAATTTACCATGTTGAATATGGTTGAACTAGCAAGTGTTGAGGAAGGCAAACAAATGGAAAGATTAACACAATTAGCCCACTCATCTATGAAGGCAATAGGAATTGAACATTACGAAATTGAAATAACCCCATCAGAGGTCTATGGAGAAACTTTGGATATCGTTGTTGGCGATTTAGAACTGGCATCAGGGGCTTATGGGCCTCATGTTTTAGATGATAAATGGGGTATTTTTGATACATGGGTAGGAATTGGTTTTGGTATTGAAAGAATTGCTATGGCTATGGCGGAGTACAAAAATATCAAAAGAGTTGGTAGAAGCCTCTCCTATATAGATGGTGCCAGACTCAATGTATAGATTTTTCTTGAAAGGTAGAGTACATGACAAGACTTGTAGAGAATTGGATTAAAGATATCAGAACATCCATCAAAGAGTATGAAAAAGAGTTAATGGCTAAAACAGGTATGAATCTTATGGCAATCGCTTCTGCTGCTAGTGGTGTTGACCAAGGAAAGATAATGTTTGAATTAGAGAATAACAAAATAGGCATTGTTCCTATTACCACAGGATTAGGCATCATTGATTCATTTACTGAATCAGTCGCCTCTGTGTTGCTATGTATGGGATTTGAAGCTTTTGTAACAAAGCAGACAGATGTTTCGGGCCTACTGGAGGCCCATGAAAAAGGTGCATCTATTCAATTTATGGCAGATGATGACCAGTTTATTGCCGTGCATCTTAAGAAGAATCTTATTGCAGAAAACAACTGGGCAACTGCCAGAGGATTTGTTGCTGCATTAGAAGGGGCTACAGGTAGCTTAAGAGGTAAAGAAGTTCTTGTCATAGGATGTGGCAATGTGGGCACTGAAGCATTGTCATTTCTGAAGGAGAAAGGTGCGAGTCCCATAGCATATGATAAGAACGAAGTTATTATGAAGCATTTAACCCAAAAAGGCTATGAAACACTATCCCATATAAATAGGATTGGAAATTATTCACTAATAGTGGATGCCAGCAACGAAGGTGGATGGATTAAAAAAGGTATGCTGGATTCCAAAGCATGGATTGTAACCCCAGGCGTGCCAATATCTTTAGATGAAGAAGCCTGTGCCTTTCATAAAAACAGATTGATACATGATTATTTACCTATTGGGGTAGCAACCATGATGGCGTCAGTTTGCAAATAGGAAGTCAAGATGATAATATGTATAAATTGGACATGGGGGGCAGATCGAATAGATCGCGTGGACTCTAAATCTATGTAGCCGAGTGTGACTCTCGGGCTCCCCGCCAAAAAACAAAGAAGGTGTAGGCAGACGCATGTTATACGATAAAAAAGCAATTATTCGGAAGGCTTTATTGGAAAGTAAGCTGGAAAAAGATGAAATCATTGAATTGTTAGCTGTTAAAAATAAAGAGGATTTGGAAAGCCTATTTTTGGCAGCAAGAGAAATTAGGAATCAACATTTTTCAAATAAAGTATTCCTGTATGGGTTTGTCTATTTTTCTACTTGGTGTAAAAATGAATGCAACTTTTGTTATTACAGACATTCAAATGATATTATGCGATACAGAAAATCCCCAGAAGAAATCTTGGAGATAGCGAAAAATCTTGCAGACTCAGGGGTTCATTTAATAGACCTTACCATGGGAGAAGATATAAAGTACCACCAAGAGAATTATGAATCTATTTTGAAGGTAATAAAAGATATAAAAGAAACCACACAGCTACCGGTTATGATATCTCCAGGAGTTGTTGAAAATAAAGTGATTGATCAACTGGCAAATATGGGAACAGAATGGTACGCTTTGTACCAAGAAACACATAACAGGGCATTATTCAGTCAGCTTAGAACAGGACAAGATTATGATGAACGTATGCACGCTAAGGAATACGCCAAAGAAAAAGGGATGAGAATAGAAGAGGGAATTTTAGTTGGTGTAGGAGAAAATCTTGAAGATATCGCAAATTCCATATTGGAGATGGGTAGGATAAATGCAAAGCAAGTTCGAGTGATGGGGTTTGTTCCACAAAAGGGCAGCCCCATGGAAAACAGAGAAACTTCTGATAGAGAACTTGAATTAAAGGTGATTGCTATTTTACGGTTGATGTATCCCAACGCATTGATTCCAGCCTCTTTGGATGTAGATGGGATTTGGGGCTTAAAAGCAAGAATGAATGCAGGTGCCAATGTAATCACTTCAATTATTCCTCCTAAACAAGGATTGATGGGAGTTGCCCAAAGCGTTAAGGATGTAGAGGAGGGATCTCGCACAGTTAAAGAAGTGCAGGCTATTCTGTCTCAGATGGGACTGATACCCGCTACAGTTTCCGAATACATGGATTATTTGGGGAGGCATATATGACTAAGGTTGCAATTATTGGTGGAAAACTACAGGGTTTAGAAGCAGTCTATTTAGCTTTAAAGGCAGGAATGGAAACTGTGGTTATTGACAAAAAAGAAAATGTGCCTGCAAGTCATTTATGCCATGAGTTTATACGGTGTGACATCTTTAAAAGAGAAGAAAAAATGATGGCTGCTCTTAAGGAGGCTGATTTCATTGTACCTGCTTTAGAGGACAAGGATGTTTTGGTAGCACTAGAAGAATTGGCTAACCAATACCATTTGCTGTTGGCCTTCGATTTTAAATCCTATTGGATAACATCCTCAAAAATATTATCTGATGAATTGTTTCTGAAGCACCATATACCTGCACCTTTGCATTATCCCAATTGTAAATCCCCTTATATTGTTAAGCCTTCGTCTTCCAGTGGGAGTGAAGGGGTTAAATACATCGCTAATAAGGCAGAAATGGAAGCCTACTTGAGCCACATTTCAAGGGATGAAGAGTGGGTAGCCCAAGAGTTTCTTTCTGGGAGGTCCTTTTCAATCGAAGTTATCGGTAAGCCTAAAAATTACAGAACTTATGATGTAACGGAGATTTTTGTAGATGAAGTCAACGATTGCAAGAGAGTGACAGTACCTTGTGATCTTTCCCAGAACTCTAAGAATCAATTTGAAGAGATAGCAATAAAAATTGCTGAAATTTTACAACTTGAAGGCATAATGGATGTAGAAGTAATAGAAGATCAAGGGGTTCTAAAAGTCCTTGAAATAGATGCCAGAGTACCCAGTCAGACGCCCACAGTTGTGTACCATTGTTCAGGAATCAACCTGTTAGAAGAATTAAGAGACATTTTTTGCCATGGAAATTTCAGACAAGTTGCAACACAAGGAAAAAAATTGGTAAGCTTTGAACACCTGTTAATTAGTGATGGCAAGATAAAAGTTCAAGGAGAACATATTATTTCAGAGGCAGGACCCTTAAAATTAATCCGGGATTTTTGTGGTGCAGAAGAAGCCTTGACAGACTATGAACCAGGAAAGACCTCTTGGAGAGGCACCTTCATTAATACTGCTGATACCAGTCAACATTTAGACGCTAAAAGGGATAATATGATAAAACAAATAAGAATCTTACAGGGGGAAGAGCTTGAGTATTGTGACTTAGGCCCAATCTATGCATATGAGTGATTCAGCCAAAAGATATTATAGAAAGCATGTTGATTTTTTCCGATTAATAGAAAAAATTAAATTATGGCCTTCAAGAAAGGGCACACTTCACGGCATACGCAGTATAAATATTAAAGGAAATTATGCAGAGGTTATCACCCATTGCGGTGAAAGCTTTATGATCTACAATTCCAAAAGCTCTCGGGCAGCCAGATGGTTAAGAAATAAATGGGTAAGCAATGCTTGCCCCAAATGCAAAATACCTGCGTGGAAGCTTGAAAAGTATTCAACTACCTATTTTACAGAGCACTATGGTTCAGAATTAAAACACAAAGGAGATTCTTAAATGAGTACGATAGAGCGTACAATTGTAGAAATACCCATAAGTGGATTATCTGGGGTTGAGGGCAGATTTAGTCGTGAAACTAAGATAAATATGGATCAGATTCCTAAAAAATATTGTGATTTAACCATGAGAACAAAAGATCTGTGTTATGGAAAAACTCAGGCGATAGGCGTATATCAATCTATAAAGATTAAAGACTTATTAGAAGATCGAGTCCTATTAGAAAATGGGAGTATCCTTTATGGTAATTTTCCCCCTGTCCTTTTGAAGGATTCTGTGGAATTGGTTGCTTTGATTTCTACCCTAAAAAACAGTCAGGAATTATGTGAAGCTGAAGATAACATGATGGGTCGTTATTTTATAGATTCATGGTGTTCATCCATTATAGAAAGTGCCGATACATGGCTTCAAAATAAAATAAAGGATCATGTGAAAAAAGAAGGTCTGTATACCACATCGGCCTGGTTTCCCGGACAGCACAATTTTCCCTTGGAAAACCAGCAAGTTCTTTTTGACATCTTGAGACCTGAAGACTTAGATATAAAGCTTTCAGAAAGCTTTATGATGCATCCTGTTAAATCTGTTTCAGGTATATTGGGTTTGACCCATAGTCAAGACAACAGAAAACTAATACCTTGTAATTATTGTGATCTGAAGGAGAATTGTCCTTCCAGGGATAGATCTAAAGACTGTAATCAGTTTTAAGAAAAAAAGTGAGAAAGCGGTGATTTTATGTATCAAGAAGATGTTCTTGGCTACAGTGTCTTACGAGAACATGATTTGCAAAAAATTCATGAGGCAACCTTAGATATTTTGGAAGACTATGGCATACAGGTGGATGCTAAGGATGCTCGGGAAATTTTTAAAGCTGCCGGATGTACGGTAGACCCAGAGACCAATAGGGTGAAATTCCCTCGTCAACTGGTGAATGATGCCATAGAGTCGACTCCCGGTGAAATTCTTTTAGCTGGTAGAGACCCTAAAAATGATGTCATACTTTCCGGCAAGAAAGTAATCTTTAAAAATTTCGCCACGGGTATTCAGGTCATTGACCCAGAAACTCAGGTTTTAAGGGATTCCACAAAAGAAGACTTGGGAAACATAGCCCGCTTTTGCGAAGCTTTAGATGAAGTTGGATATTTTACATTAGCTGTTTCAGCCAATGACATTGATCCCAATGTAAGAGATCTTTATGAAGCAGAAGTCGTATTAAACAACACCACTAAGCATTTTAGTCATGACACCCACAGTCCAAAGAGTGCTCGTCAGTTCATAGATATGGCAGCTGCCATAGTAGGTGGAAAAGATAAGCTACGGGAACGCCCTATTGTCTCCTTAGGAACCTGTCCCGTAAGTCCATTGACATTAATTGCGGATTGTACGGACCAGATTAGGGCAGCAGCAGAAGTAGGTATTCCTATAAATATTCTTTCAATGGGACTTGCGGGAGGCACAACGCCTGTTACTTTAGCAGGTACTTTGGTGGTCACAAATGCTGAGATATTAGCAGGTGTTACTTTTTCCCAGTTGATAAACAAAGGGAATCCTGTTATATATGGGACTTCTAATACTATTATGGATATGCGGTTCACCACCTCACCGGTTGGTGCTCCTGAACAAGCTTTGTTCTCTGCAGCAGTAGGTCAAATAGGGCATTATTACGAAATACCCACGCAAGTAGGAGGGACATAGGCAGACAGCAAAATAGCAGATTTTCAAGCAGGACACGAAAAAACAATGACAGCCATCGTTCCAGCCTTAGCGGGGGGCAATATATTATATGGCATGGGTTTACTGGAAATGGGACTTAGCTTTAGCTATGCACAATTATTGGTAGACTGTGAAATTGCCCGTATGGTTCGTAGGCTCATGGATGGGATTACTGTAAATGAGGAAACTTTAGCCGTTGATTTAATTAAGTCGGTAGGTGCCGGTGGCCATTATCTCGCGGAAAAGCATACCATGAAACATTTAAGAAATGAACATGTACAGGTTAAATACATTGATCGTAAAAATCGTGTTGCTGATGAAGAAGTAACCACTAGTGTCATGATGGAAAGAGCTAAAGTAGATGCACTTAAAGTATTGAAAGAAACCAAAGCCAAACCATTAGATATTGAGACACAAAAAATAATCAGAGGCATAATAGAAGAGGCAGAAAAAGAGTTTAAAACAAATACAAAATAAATGAACTTTGACTAAATATAGCTACAGCAGAAAGCTTTATACCTTGAATGCTGTAGCTGTTTTTAGCTTTATAATTGTTCAATATATACATATATTGAACAAGCATGGGGCTATGTTGAAAAAAATGAAATATTTTGGTATTATATGTATATCTTAAAATACCATTTCGAAATTCATAAAGATTTGCGTTCTCAGATTTTATAATAATTGAGAAAGGATTGAACAATGAAAGAGAAAGAAAAGTTTGTTTCTATTGGGTTTAAGACATCTCTACTGGTATTTTTTTTAATATTTGTTTGTGCAACGCTTACAAGTGTCATCATTTTTTCCACTACTCAAGATACAATAATCCTATCAAACCTCTTTCCTAATATTCTAATACCCATTTTCGCGTTATGCGCAGTACTGTTTTTAGCTTCGCTATTTTTCATAAGAAGGATGATTGTTACTCCCTTAAAAACACTACTGGAGGTATCCAGAGATTTGGCAGAAGGAAATACCGAAGTTGTTGCAGTTAATAATTCTCATGATGAAATAGGGCAACTCATGAATCACTTAAGTAAAATAACTGTAAGCATTCATAATTGGTCTCAATACGCTCAAAAAATTGCTGAAGGGGATTTATCTAAGGATATGATTCCAAGTTCAGAAAACCATAGGTTAGTGAATAATATGCGGATGATTATTAACAATCTCAGCAATTTAAGTTCACAGGTGAGCAAGATAGAGAAGCAAGTTGTTGAGGGGTATCTTTGTGAATCACGAAATGGAGATCATTATAGCGGCGTTTATAGTGGGATCATTGAATCTGTTCAACACATGACGTGCTCCTTTGCAAGCATTTTAGACACCTTTGATTTTAGCATTATCATTATTGATAAAGAGCATAAAATTCAATTCGCCAATACAAAAGCAATAAGTGGTTTGGCAAATAGAAATGAGACCATTTACAAAAAATGTTATGATATTTTCGGTTGCGAGTTAGATACATGTAAATTGGGAGACTGCGTAAAAAGCCAAAAGACCCAATCATTTGAAGAAGTCGGCACAGTATCTAAATTGGTTCTAAGTTCAAATATAATCCCTCATAAAGATGAATCGGGTAATATATTAGGGGTTATAGAAGTCTCCACAGATGTAACTGAACTAAAGAAAGTCGAAAAAGTTGTCATAAAGCAATTAGATTATCAAAAAAATGAGATACAGAATTTAATTAAAAATTTAGACCATCTGGCGAATGGAAATTTGAGTATGGACTTTTCCATTTCAGAATCGGATGAGGATACAAAAGAAATTGCAGAAAATTTTAAGATGCTCAACTGTTCCCTTGTTGAAAGTACTGAGTCAATAAAGCAAATCATTGAAGAAGTTGCAGACATGCTTTCTAAAATGGCAAATAAGGATCTCACAGTGGGTATAGGTAGAGAATATAAGGGAGACTTTATTAAGCTAAAGGATTCCATTAACTATATTGTAGAGCATTTCAATACCATCTTATCAGATATTAATTTAGCAGCAGAGCAAGTAGAATCAGGAGCAGATCAAGTTGCAAGTTCTAGTCAGAGTCTATCTCAAGGCGCATCCCAACAAGCAAGCTCTCTTGAAGAAATAGGTGCTACAGTAACACAGGTAGCAGATCAAACTAAAGAAAATGCCCTTAACGCAGCCAAAGCTAATGAACTCTCTATAAAAGCAAAAGGCGATGCCCAACAAGGAAACATACAAATGCAGGAAATGCTAAAAGCTATGAACCATATCAAAGAATCCTCAAAAAGTATATCTAACATCATAAAGGTTATTGATGAAATAGCATTTCAAACCAATATACTTGCACTCAATGCTGCGGTAGAAGCAGCAAGGGCAGGTGAACATGGAAGAGGATTTGCCGTCGTCGCAGAAGAAGTTAGAAACTTAGCGGCACGGAGTGCAAAAGCAGCTAAAGAAACAACAGACTTAATTGATTACTCCATCAATAACGTGGAAGAAGGCTATGAGATTGCCAATGACACAGCGGATGCCTTAGATAAGATTGTAAAAGGTGTTGCGGATACTGTGGAAATTGTAAAGGGCATAGCAGAAGCGTCCAACCAACAAGAAAAGGCTATCTCTGAAATTGATTCAAGTATAGAACAGGTTTCAGCAGTAACTCAAGCAAATACAGCGACAGCAGAAGAAAGTGCATCTTCCAGTGAAGAAATGGCGGGGCAAGCTCAAATGCTCAAGAATATGATACAAGAGTTTAAACTTAAGCATGAGCACAATAAGATGATTGAAACATCGCAAAGAGCAAGAATGATAGAGCATAGGAAATAAGACTTATAAACTCAAGCTATATACCCATGATGAATGGATAAAGAAGGTTTAAAATAGAAATATTTTGAATCTTCTTTTTTAGAATTTTTTTATCTTGTTATTTATTATTTTAAAAGAGTATAATAAACACAGGGCAATAGCGAATGTAATTATAAAAAAGTGGCTAACGCCACTCCGCTATGGAACCCAATGGCTTCGCCTCCGACTCGCTGCGCTCCCTGCTGTCCGTTTTACCAGCCAAGCAAGCGTGGGGTAAAAAGGCTATGGTTCCCTTCGGCACTGCACCCTCCTTAATCGGCAAAGGAGTATCCCCTCTGCACTCCCCCTTTTTTATATAATAGAAAATCGATATTTCCTATTATATAAAAAAATAATCGTTCTATTAGAACGATTATTTGATAGATATGTATTCAATTATTAACCTTCAACCGGTGCATCTACAGGACAAACATTTGCACAAGCCCCACAGTCGATACATTTGTCCGGGTCAATTACATAAATACTATCGCCTTCAGTAATTGCTTCAACTGGGCATTCAGGTTCACAAGCTCCACAGCTTATACATGAATCTTTTATTACATATGTCATGGTCGTTACCTCCTATTTATGATTCACAATTATTATAGCAAAATAAAAAGAATTTAACAATAAAAATTTAAAAGATTGAAAATTAGATAAATGAACAGGTTGGTGAATTAAATGAGAATCGTAGCACTGGTAGGGAAAAGTGGAACAGGAAAAAGCTATCAATCCTTAATCTTGGCAAAAAATAAAGGAATTGACTTTATCGTAGATGATGGGTTGTTCATACATGGAAATAAAATCCTGGCAGGAAAATCTGCTAAGAGACAGGCCACTAAAGTGGCAGCGGTAAAAACAGCACTCTTTTTTGACGAAGATCACAGAAAACAAGTGATAGAGGCCATAATAAAGCATAACCCTTCCAGTATTCTTGTAATTGGTACTTCGGATAAAATGGTCAATAAAATTGCTGAGCGACTTGAACTTAATCAAATAGATGAAAGAATTACAATTGAAGAAATAACTGATGAAAAGGAACGTGAAAATGCAAGAAAACAAAGACATGAAATGGGAAAGCATGTCATACCCGTTCCCACTTTTCAGCTTAAGCATGAATTTTCAGGATATTTTTTAGATCCTTTGAAAATATTTAGAAGGATTAGCTCTGGAAAGCATGAATTAACAGAAAAATCAGTTGTGAGGCCGACATATAGCTACCTTGGTGAATATATTATTTCTGACAGAGTGATAACAGATATCGTATCTTATAATACCCAACATATTATGGGGATTGCTGAAACAACTAAGATTAGCACCATTAGTAGTGAAAATGGTATCAATATATATATTGATATAACGGTCAATTATGGCATTAGCATTATTCATTTATCGCAAAAACTTCAACAAAAATTGAAGGAAGAAGTGGAAAAAATGACAGCGTTAAATGTTTGGAATGTCCATATATATGTCAAGAATATATTCAAAATAGAAAAGGAATGATTTTTATACCAGACACCCGTCATAAACTGGGAATTCTGTTTACAATAATGTTATATTTATATTACAAAACACCGAAAGTAATGAAAACCCTTGGAAAATCATTTATGATAAGGATAAGTAATACTTGAAAGCTGGTGGTTTCCAAATGCAAAGAATGTTCAAATATTTTATTTTCGTTTTTATCATTACTTCCTGCATGATGAGTATTTCATTTGCCGATAGTAAGATTGCCTATTTTTCCAGATATCCAAAAGATATTTCCATACACATTTCCAAACCGGAAATTAGCATGAAACTGATTCTAAACGATAATTCTTTAGAATCATTAGAAATGAAATTAGATGGTACAACGGTAGATGCCAAATATGATGATGCTCGGGAAATGGTTGTATATAAACCAATTAGTTCTCTTTCTCCGGGGTCTCACACTGTGGATTTAGAAGTTCGCATTACTGGATGGTCAAACTTTTTAAGTCAGAGTTGGAGTTTTACAGTTAATGAAAATGCGCTTAATAGTTTTTCTCTTTCAACAGATGAGCAGAATCAGGCTTTAAAATATGCAAATAACTTCAGAAAATCTATAGGGTTGCCTTTACTAAATATAAACTATTCTCTCAATGCTGCTTCAAAAGCACATACCAATTATATGATTCTTAACTCACGAACCAGTCATGATGAACTACAAAGCAACAAAGGGTATTCAGGAGGCACACCTTCAATCAGAGCGCAAGCATATGGCTACAACGGAACGACTATAGCAGAAAACGTTTCAAGTGGATTTGATGATTTGAATGGTGCTCTTCAGGCGTTCATTTCTGCACCCTATCATAGATTAGCATGGCTCAATCCATATGCTCGTGATTTTGGATATTATGGGCAGAACGGCTATCACACATTATTGTTTGGTAGCGTTATAGGTGGAGATGACTTGGTTGTCACATATCCATATAATAATCAAATAGACATACCTATAAGATGGGAAAATACTGAAACCCCCAATCCACTTAGAAATTCTCCGGATGATAGTATTGGATATCCTATTACCATTTCATATTTTAGTGATAAGAAGGCAACTTCAATCGTGGTTGAGAAAGTAACCCTAAAGGACCACCTAGGTGAAAATATAAAGATATATTCAAAAGGCCCCAAAAATGATGAGTACTTAACGGATAGTGTCATAATAATCCCAGCGGAGCCTTTAAAAAGTGATACCAAGTATAGCGTATCCTCTACACTAACGGTTTATTTTGAAGGGGGCACTAAAAAGGAAGTCAGACACTCTTTCAGCTACAGAACCAAAAACGAAAAGAAATATGTTTTTGAGGACATTAATGGCCATTGGGCAGCAGATGTCATAGATGATTTGGCTCAGGAAAAGATTGTAACGGCGAAAGATGGAAATAATTTTAGACCCGATGTTGCCATCACAAGAGGTGAGTTCTCCTTATATATTTCTAAAATGATGGGATTGAACATAAGGAATTTTGAGGGCGTTTTTAAAGACGTCACTTCCAGTATGTCCAATAGTGGCTATATAGAGGCAGCAGAAAGATATGGCATTCTTAATGGGTATGAAGATGGAACGTTTCAGCCCAATAAACTGATGACTCGGCAGGAAATGGCAGCTGTTATAAAAAGGACCTATGAAATCAAAACACGTTTAACAAGTGATATAACGGATTACAATATCCGTTATAAGGACAATGCAGATATCAGCAGTTGGGCCATAAGTAGTGTGAAGCTCTGTAGCAAATTAGGCATTATTAATGGTAGAGAGGATGGTAATTTTGATCCTTATCATAGTACCACCAGGGCAGAGGCTGTGGTTATGATTGACAGACTTATGACAGCGATTGAACGCTGAATAATGAATAATGAATAATGAATAATGAATAATGAATAATGAAGGGAGATTTTGCTTTTAGCAAAATCTTCTTTAAGGTTAGGGAAAGGATAAGGGGAAATGAAGGGACTTGATGTAAAAGAGAAGGATGGGTTGGTTGTTGTTGAAGGGGTTCGGGATTTTAACTTGAAGCATACCTTTGAATGCGGACAGTGTTTTCGTTGGAGTAAGGAAGAGGATGGGAGTTATACAGGTGTTGTTAGGGGTAAAATTTTGAATATTAAACAGGAAAGAGAGCAGCTTATTTTTCGAAACTCGACAAGGGAAGATTTCTATGAGGTTTGGTATGATTATTTGGATTTAGAGCGGAATTATGATCAGATAAAAACAATTCTCGCGGAAAAAGATCCCATAATGAAGAGGGCCATTATGTTTGGAGAGGGGATCCGCCTTCTAAATCAGGAAGAGTGGGAAACACTGGTTTCTTTTATCATCTCCCAAAATCGGAGTATTTCTACTATTAGGAAAAATGTCGAATCTTTATGCGAGAGATATGGAAAATATATTGGAAAATATGAAGGAAAAGACTATTATGAGTTTCCTTTACCTGAAGTACTGGCTGAAAAGTGTAGTGATGATATTGCAGAATGCAAGGTGGGATACAGAGCTCAATATATCGCAAGAGCAGCTTGTTCCATTAGAGATAGTAAAGAGCTCTATGCCCTTGAAAAGTCCTCAACAGCAGACGCACAGGGCTTTTTATTGAACTTGTTTGGCGTTGGCCCTAAAGTTGCGAACTGTGTTATGCTTTTTTCTATGAAAAAGCATGAAAGCTTTCCAGTAGATGTTTGGGTTATGCGTGTTATGAAAGAGTTGTATGGATTAAATAATATAAAAGAAATTCAGGAATTTGCAGAAAAAAGCTTTAAGCAATACGGAGGATTTGCACAGCAGTATCTATTTTATTATGCAAGAGAGAATGGAATAGGCAAAAGCAATGGTTAAGATGAAAGATGAAAGTTAAAGAAAGATTTTGCTTGGGGCAAAACAAGTTTTATTCTTCGAAGAAAACTTGTTTTATTTTATTTTCAATTAATAACAATTTCGGGTCTTGTAAAGATCTTTCGTAATGGGGAATTTGTATGAGTCCTTCATAGTTGATTTTTGCGGGAGGATGTGAAAGAACTAATATTTTATCAGCTACCATAAGACATTCTTCTATATCATGGGTAACAAAAATGACAGTTCTTTGATCTTCATACCAAAGTTCAAGAAATTTCTTCATGATGTATTTTTTTATTTTAATGTCTAATCCTTTAAAGGGTTCATCCATAACAAGAATGTCTGAAGGGTAAACAAAAGCTCTTGCAATGGCAGCTCGTTGTCTCATTCCACCGCTGAGTCGTTCAGGGTAATAGTTTTTAAAGTCTCCGAGACCCACCATATCCAAATATTTGTGAATGAGTTCCGTTCTTTCTGATGAAACATACTTGTTTTTTAAGACAAATTCTAAATTCTCCTGAATACTTTTCCAAGGAAGAAGTCTTGAATCTTGAAAGACATAAGAAAAAGTATGGTTCTGAAAATCATCAAGTTCTCCTGAATCCGCTTTTTCAATACCGCTTATTAAATTAAGCAAAGTGGTTTTTCCGCATCCCGAGGGACCTAAAATACAAGTAACTCTATTAAGGGGTATGGAAATAGAAAGACCTTGAAAAACTACTTTATTATTATAGATTTTTTGCAAATTATTTATGGTTAGATTCGGTTTCATATTTCCACCTTATTACTTTTTCTTCAATATTTTTTATAAGAATTTCTATCATATAGCTAATCAGTATGGTTGCCACAGTCCAAGCCAACAGCATATCTATTTCAATATACAACTTAGATTCCCACATCTTTGTCCCAATGGCATATTTTGGCTGGCTCAGAATTTCAGCGCCAACGGTTACCTTCCATCCGATACTAAAAGCCGAAGCAATACCTGCAAATATAAAAGGAGCTGTTGAGGGAAGGTAAATATTTTTTATAATTTGAATCATGCCAACACCATACACTTTTGCCATTTGAATTAGATTTTTATCTATATTTTTTGTACCCTGAAGTACATTGGTGTAGATAATAGGAAAAGACACCAGAAATCCTGCAAATATAGGCGTTTTCTCAGTTCCGAACCAGATAAGTAGTAGTAGGATAACGGACATAAAAGGCGTTGATTTTATTACGGCAAGAAATGGATTAAGAGCCTTTTCTATATAACGATTTAATCCCGATAGTGTTCCAAATAGCATGCCTGTAAAAAGAGAAAGAACAAAGCCTAAAAAGCCTCGAAAAAGTGTATAAAGCAAAACTTTAAACAAATCTGGGGATCGAAATATTTTTATCATATTGAGAACAACAACTTCAGGAGATGGTAAAAGTGCTTCGTTATGGTACCATAACGAAGCAGCTTTCCATATAAGAATCATTATTATAATTGAAATTAGGGATATTTTCTTGTTCTCCATAGATATCTTCTTATTCTCCATAGTAAAAGTCTTCATCAGGCATTGCGCCGCCTATTGACTGTGGAGAGAAACCATTAAACACATTAAGGTAGAATTCGATTATATTTTTGCAATCTGAGGTCTTAACAAGCTTCATATTACTTCGTGGGATTGCATTTTCCGCAGCTTTTGCAGTAAGTCCCAATTCGTTTTTTTCTATGAGATGAGAGGCTTCCCCAGGGTTTTCATTAACCCAATTTACAGAACTTTCATATTCATTCATAAATTGAGTGACAATCTCAGGATGTTCTTCTGCAAATTCTTTTCTTACAACAACAGCCGTCATGGGGTAAGATGCATCTGCTGGAAGTATAGAAGAAGTTGCATGAGCTATTTTCCATTCTTCTTGTAAGTTCATTGGAATTTTTAAATCCGGATTTTTCATGGTAACGGCTGTAACAAATGGTTCAGGAAGTACTGCAATGGAAACTTGATTAGCGGCGAGGGCCTGAACCAATTCAGCTTGCTGAAGACTATAGTCAAAAGTAACATCTTTTTCAGGGTCGATGCCGTTTAGATTCAAAAGATACTTAAAGAGGATGTCAGGAGTAGACGCCTGAGCAAAAGGAAAGACAGTCTTTCCAGAAAAATCAGACCAGGTTTTTATATCTGGGTCATCGGTGACCACATACAACATGCCCCATGTGGAAATACCGGATATTTGATAGGCGCCTTTCTTATTATAAATAATGGATGCAACATTTGTAGGTAAAGTCGCAAAATCGTATTCTCCATTTAAAAGCTTTGCAACGAGTGTGTCAGGAGCAGGAACTATATCATACAAAGTGGAGACATTATCTCCAAAAGAGCTTTGTTCATCAATCATCTTGATCATGCCCATAGATGAAGGCCCCTTTAATCCGGCTATCTTTACTTCTGTTGTTGGAGGCGCTTCTTCAATTGGCTGATTGGTACAACCAACCATACCAAAGAACATAAAAGCAGTAACTGTCCATAAAATTATTTTTTTCATTGTATCGCACCTTTCGTAAGAGTATAATTTAAAAAGCAAATGTATTGACGGGTCAATCTTATTATATTTTTCTTTAGAAGAAAAGTAAACAGGAATAGGGATATAGGGAACAGGGGACAGGGAAGTGTAAGTATAAGCTTAAGCTTAAGTGTAAGTAAAGATACAAGTATAGGATTTAACTTAAACTACTCCGAAGGAGTTTATTTAAGTTTAACACTCAATTCTGTAGGGGCTGGTCCTGTGCCTGCCCGAACAAGATACAGATGACAGGGGACAAGACTTAAAACTAAAAAGATAAGAGAGATAAAAGAAAAGATAAGAGAGATGAAAGAAAAGATAAGAGATAAGAGAGGTAAAAGAAAAGATAAAAGATAAGAGATAAGAGATAACAGTTAAGGATGATTTTTATCAAAATCTCCATTTTTACATGATTTAGATTTATTAATAAATCTTTTATACAAATGAAGATTATGTGCAACAAAATCCCCCTAAACTATTATCTATTATCTGTTATCTATTATCTCTCATCTCTATTATCTATTATCTATTATCTATCATCTATCTATATAAGGGGGAATACAAATGTTAGGACCAGTCATTAACACCGTAACCGTTATCATATGTGCACTTATTGGAACATTTCTTCATGGAGGGATACCTGAACGATTTAATGATACAATCATGAAAGCCTTGGGACTAGTTGTGATACTTTTAGGGCTCACGGGTGCTTTTGAAGTACAGCATTTTGTGCTCCTTATATTCAGCATGGTTTTTGGAAGCATTTTTGGAGAATTAATGGACATTGACGGGAGTCTTAACCGATTAGGAGAATGGATTGAGAAAAAAGTTGGAAAGGGAGAAGGAACTATTGCCAAAGGATTTGTAACTGCCAGTTTGATATTTTGTGTTGGTTCCATGGCAATTGTAGGGGCACTTCAAAGTGGATTGACAGGCAATCATGAAATGCTTATTGCAAAATCTATAATTGATGGATTTACATCCATTATTCTCGCTTCCACTATGGGAATCGGCGTTATTTTTTCTGCAATCATTATATTCTTATATGAGGGCGGTATTGCTTTAGGTGCATCTTCTATTAAAGATTATTTGAGTTCGGAAGTTATTAATGAAATATCAGCTGTAGGAGGACTATTAATCGCCGCATTAGGATTAAATTTTCTTGATGTTAAAAGGATCAAGGTAGCAAATATGCTTCCGGCTTTATTAGTACCTTTTATTTATTTTATGGTTAAAGATTTTTTTCCAAATATTTTTTAAAAAATGAAGAAAAAGATAGTATATTTAAGCATATCCATGTAATAATAACCAATAGGTAGATTTTTGGAATAAAATAGTTATTTTTTATTGTATTTAATCCATATTTATGCTTGATTAAATAGCAGATATATATTAAATTATAATTAGCACTCATTAAAGAGGAGTGCTAACAATTTGTTAAAACAATTCAATTCATATTTTTTATACAAGAAGGAGGTTAAGTCTATGAATATTAAACCATTAGGTGACAGAGTCGTTATACAAAGACTCGAAGCAGAAGACAAAACAAAAAGTGGGATCGTTCTTCCCAATCAAGCAAAAGAACAACCACAAATGGCAGAAGTTATGGCAGTGGGCCCTGGCGGCACAGTAGATGGAAAAGATGTAAAGATGGAAGTAGCTGTTGGAGACGTCGTTATTTTTTCCAAATATGCTGGAACAGAAATCAAACATGATGCCAAAGAATATACCATTATTTCTCAAAAAGATATTTTAGCAATCGTAACGAAATAAAAAACTAAAAAGGAGGTTTTACATAATGGCTAAAGAAATAAAATTTAGTGAAAATGCCAGAAGAAAGCTTGAAACTGGAGTTAATAAGCTGGCAGACACTGTTAAGGTAACCCTTGGACCAAAGGGAAGAAACGTTATACTTGATAAGAAATTCGGTTCCCCCATTATTACCAATGATGGTGTTACCATAGCAAGAGAAATAGAGTTGGAAGACCCTTATGAGAATATGGGCGCCCAATTAGTAAAAGAAGTAGCGACAAAGACCAATGATATTGCAGGAGATGGTACCACTACTGCTACTTTACTGGCTCAGACAATCGTAAGAGAAGGTATGAAAAATGTTGCTGCCGGAGCAAATCCTATGATTCTTAAAAAAGGGATTCAAGGGGCTGTTAAGGTTGCCGTTGATGAAATAAAGAAAATTTCAAAGGTAGTTGAAGGAAAAGAAAATATTGCACAGGTTGCTTCTATTTCTGCTGATGATAACGAAATCGGTACTTTAATTGCAGAAGCCATGGAAAAAGTAGGAAAAGACGGCGTTATAACCGTTGAAGAATCTAAGTCTATGGGAACAACACTAAATGTTGTAGAAGGTATGCAATTTGACAGAGGGTATTTATCACCTTATATGGTATCCGATGCAGAGAAAATGGAAGCCGTACTGGATACACCCTATATTTTAATTACAGATAAAAAAATTACAAATATTCAGGAGATTCTTCCACTTCTTGAGCAAATCGTACAGCAAGGTAAAAAACTCTTTATCATTGCTGAGGATCTTGAAGGAGAAGCCCTTGCAACGATTGTTGTCAATAAACTAAGAGGAACTTTCGAATGTGTTGCTGTTAAAGCTCCAGGATTTGGAGACAGAAGAAAAGCAATGCTTCAAGATATTGCAATTCTTACTGGAGGTCAGGTTATTTCTGAAGAACTTGGGCTTGATCTTAAAGATGCAAAACTTGAGATGCTTGGAAGAGCTAACACTGTAAAGGTAGATAAAGACAACACTACAATTGTTGATGGTGCAGGCAATAAAAAAGATATTGAGGAAAGAATTCGTCAGATTAAAGTTCAGATAGAAGATACGACTTCTGACTTTGATAAAGAAAAATTACAAGAAAGACTTGCAAAACTTGCTGGCGGCGTTGCTGTTATTGAAGTAGGGGCTGCAACGGAAACAGAACTAAAAGAAAAGAAACATAGAATAGAAGATGCTTTAAACGCAACAAGAGCAGCTGTTGAAGAAGGCATCGTAGCTGGTGGTGGCGTTGCCTTAGTCAATACTATTCCTGCAGTTGATAAATATGTGAATACCCTTGTCGGAGATGAAAAAACGGGTGCTGCTATTATTAAGAGAGCATTAGAAGAACCATTAAGACAAATAGCGATCAACGCTGGATATGAAGGCTCAGTAGTCGTTGAAAAAGTTAAAAATAGTCCAGTAGGTACCGGATTTAACGCTGCAAAAGAGGAATATGTAGATATGCTCAGTGCAGGTATTGTTGATCCAACAAAAGTAACGCGTTCAGCACTTCAAAATGCTGCTTCAGCATCTGCAATGCTTCTGACTACAGAGGCAGCAGTAGTAGATATTAAAGAAGATGAGCCTCAAATGCCAGGTGGCATGGGCGGCATGGGCGGCGGAATGCCGGGAATGATGTAAATCTAAAAAGAAAGAAATGAGTAGAGCTAAAGCTTTACTCATTTTTTTAACTAAAATCTCCCCCGGAAGGGAATTATTTTTATGATGAAAAACACAAAGAAGGGAACTTTAAGAGGTTTTTATAAAGTCAAATAAGAAATGAAGTCTATCTCACAAATAAAAAAATCTATTGAAGCAAGATAAGATATGAGATAGAATTATAATGTTAATTTAAAGGGGGGCAATATTTTTGAAAAGATTTGTATTTTTATTTGTAGTACTTGTTCTAGCAGTATTCTTATTCTTTTATGTTACGGGCAAGTTTAGTTTGGGCACAGAAGCGCAAGAGACTTTAAATCCTGTTGAAGACACAGAAGAGGATGATAGTCAAATGGATGATAACAGTATTGAAGGAGAGCCTGATCCTTCAGACGATGCTGAAATACAAGAGGAAGAAGAAGTGGTTGAGACAGAAGATCCACAAGACAATACGGATATGGATACCGATGTTGAAGAGGAACTCGAGATAAAATCACCTATTAAGGGTGCTGAGGAATTTTATAAGGATGTCATTGTTGTGGACAAGCCCGATGATATAAAGGTATTGGTTAATAAAAAGAACGTTCTTAAATCCGATTATGAACCATCAGACCTTGTAAAGCCGGAGGTATTTGCCCCTGGTCGATCGGAAATCGAAATGTTTATGCGTGAAGAGGTAGCAACATCTATTTTAGAATTGGTCAATGCTGCTGAAGCGGAAGCAGATTTAGAAATCCTACCGGCATCAGCTTACCGATCCTACGAACTTCAGACCATCATCTTTCAAAACAATGTCAACAAGAAAGGTTCTGTAGAGAAAGCCAATGAAACCAGTGCTTTACCAGGGCAAAGCGAACATCAGACAGGCTTGGCAGTGGATATGTCCTGTAGCAGTATAGGATATAAGATCAACAATTCCTTTGCGGATACAGAAGAGGCCCTGTGGTTAGCAGATAATGCGCATCGTTTTGGGTTTATTATACGGTATCCCAAAGGTAAAACAGATATCACAGGATATAGCTATGAGCCGTGGCATTTGAGATATGTTGGGGAAGATACGGCACTGAGTATATTTGAAGATGGTATCACTTTTGAAGAATATTTAAGTGAATAAATAGTTACTGGAGGCTGACCAATTTGAAAATTACATTAATTAACGGATATGATAGAAGTCGAAGCCCAAGTTTTTTAGACAGTATCAAGAGAACCATTTCGGACTACTATTCTAAACCCGGTCAGCAAATGGCTTATCACGACCTTATGAACAAAGAGATATCAACCTGCTTAGAATGTGAGGACTGCTTTGTTAAGACACCAGGAAAATGCGTCATTGAAGATGATCACTTTCTTATAATGAGAGATTATATCACCAGTGATATTGTTTTTTGGATTGCCCCTATTAGCTTTGGGAGTTATGGTGCAAATGTAAAGAGGGTAATGGAAAGATTTCAACCACTTTTAGTCCCTTCTATTGAGAAAACAAAAGGGAAATATCGATATAAAAAACGATATCTTAAATATCCAAAGGTTATGATAATTGGCATTCTTCCTGAAGCAGATAAAGCAGATGAAACCATATTTTTTGAATTGGCAGAAAGCAGCTTGGAAATATTCAGTAGTAAAGGCCTGTCTTTATTATTATATGAGCATCTAAGCGATGGTGAAATATTGGAAAGGCTTGAAAAGACCCTAGAGGATATAGGGAGGTCAGACAATGAAGATTAGTAGTGCCTTATTGATTTTTGGATGCCAGGAGAAATCAAAGGGTTCAGCCGATGTTATTGGAAAATTTCTTTCAAATAAGCTACAGGAAAAAATGGTGCATACAGGATTGAGATATGCGTCAGATTTAATTAGAAGCAAAGAAATCCTCATATCGACAATAAACGATTTTGATTCTATTATATTATTATGTCCAGAAAAGATAGGTGGACTTCCGTCTGATATCATTGAACTTATGGATATTTTGTCCGTTAATAAAGAACAAATTCATAAAGATAGACCCATAATGCTTTTATTAGAATCCGATTTTCCAGAAATAGAACAAAATAATCTAAGTGTAAAAATTGCCAGAAATTTTTCCGAAAAGATGAAATTCAAATGGCAGGGTGTACTTTGCTTTTCACAAAGCGGAATGATGAGAGATAAAAATCTAAGTGACATTAAAAACAAATTCAAGAGAATTATTAAAGCTTTAGAGGTATTAGCGAATAACATTGAAGAAGGTGGCAAAATCAATACCAAAGCTTATGAATTAGTGAATAAGAAAATTATGTCTGTGACATCCTATAATTTATCCAAGAAAAAGCAGTGGAAAAATGAAGCAAAAAAATATGGAACTCAAAAAGAATTGGACTTAAAAACCCTTGATATATAATCTATATTGACAGCATTCCAGACTCTCTGATAACGCATACAAACAAAGTTCTTGGCTTGAGGATGGAGTCTTAGAATTCTTAGTCATCGGATAAAAATTAACCGAAAGAAAGTATTTGGGAGATATTACAAAAACCAGCTTAATTGAAAGTCACCCGCAGGATATCAATATTACCAGAGAAGAATCAAACTATAGTGTAGGAGAATAGGTGAAGAAAATGAAATATGAAGGGATTTTAGTAATTGATTTTGGTGGACAGTATAATCAACTAATTGCTCGGAGAGTTAGGGAAGAAAATGTTTACTGTGAGGTTGCTCCTTATTCAAAAGCTCTTGAAGCCGTGAAAGAAAAGAATCCGAAAGGGATTATATTCACAGGAGGGCCAGCCAGCGTATATGCAGAAAATGCACCAACTGTGCCAAAAGAATTGTTCGAAATGGGCGTACCTATATTGGGTATTTGTTATGGGGCACAAATTATGGCTCATTTAATGGGAGGAAAAGTAGAAAGACCTGTATTGAAAGAATACGGTCGAGTAAAGGTAGGTATAACAGATAACTTTATTAGCAGTGATATTTTTGATGGAATTCCTTTAGAAAATGAGTGTTGGATGAGCCATACTGATCATATCGGAAATGTTCCCCAAGGATTTAGAGTGACTTCAAGTACAAAACATTGTCTTGTTGCATCAATGGAGAATACAGATAAAAAAATGTACGCGGTACAATTCCATCCTGAAGTTGAGCATACACCTTTCGGAAGAAAGCTTCTAAGAAATTTTGTTTATAACGTGTGTGGCTGTTCAGGGAATTGGACAATGGCAAATTTTGCAGAGCAAAAAATTGCGGAGATAAAAGAAGTCGTCAAAGATAAAAAAGTTTTATGTGCACTCTCTGGCGGCGTAGATTCGTCGGTAGCGGCTGTGATGGTTCACCATGCAATTGGTGATCAGCTGACATGTGTTTTTGTAGATCATGGTTTATTGAGAAAAGATGAAGGAGACCAGGTGGAGACTCTTTTTAAAGAGAAATTTCATATGAATCTTATTCGAGTCAATGCACAGGAGAGATTTTTGAATCGATTAAAAGGGTTCGATGAACCGGAAAAGAAGAGAAAGATAATAGGTGAAGAATTCATAAGAGTATTTGAAGAAGAAGCATTAAAGTTAGGCGAAATCGATTTTTTACTTCAAGGAACCATTTACCCAGACGTTGTTGAAAGCGGATCGGGGGATGCGGCAGTCATAAAAAGCCATCATAATGTGGGAGGGCTACCCGAAGACATGAAGCTAAAGCTTCTTGAGCCTTTGAGATTGCTTTTCAAAGATGAGGTGAGAAAAGTTGGAGAAGAGCTTGAAATGCCATCAGAAGTCGTTTGGAGACAACCTTTTCCTGGTCCAGGCCTTGCCATTAGATGTTTAGGTGAAGTGACGGAAGAAAAGTTAGAGATTATAAAAGAATCCGATGCCATTTTAAGGGAAGAAATTAAAACCAATGGACTTGAAAATGAAATATGGCAGTACTTTACCGTGCTTCCCAATATTAAAAGTGTGGGGGTCATGGGAGATGAAAGGACTTATGTACATACAGTAGGCATCAGAGCCGTTACATCCGTTGATGGGATGACCTCAGATTGGGCAAGAATCCCATACAATGTACTGGAGAAAATATCCAACAGAATTGTCAATGAGGTTGAACAGGTGAATAGGATTGTATATGACATTACTTCTAAGCCACCATCGACTATTGAGTGGGAATAAGGCTTGTCTTTTTTTCGCTATGCGTTGTTGTACAGTTTGCTTCGTTGCTCACATACTCCAATGTATGCTCCGCACACAGTCTCAAAGACGAAATCAAATAGATTTCCGCAGTCTCAAAGACGCAATATAAAATTGCTGTCTCGTTGCGAATGGAACTCCTAACCAATCAAAGATTGGGGATTTCCACTTTTTTCGTTGCGAATGACAACTGTAACCAATCTAACGATTGGACAGTTTCACTTCAGCAACCAGTACGCCTAGCCTAGCGGAAAAAATCCTGCGCCTTAGTATAGAGCATTGAATAGAATAATGTAAAACAAAAGAATATTAGGCAGCATTATAAATGCTGCCTAATCGCTTTTAATGTAAGGCTTAGGGGTGTAAGGATCTTAGTGCATTAGCAACCTTTTCCATATCCTCCAAAGATGCCGCAGTTACAGAATAATACTACGAGCAATAAGAAGAAAAATAACAAACTGCTATTGTCGTCAAAGATACCGCCGATACCACCGATGCCACCTTGTGCGTCAGCCATTGTGTAAAACCTCCTCAGTATAATAGTTTTTTTCACTATTATAATATGATACGAAAAGGATATTGTGCTTAAAGGCAACGCAATAAAAAACCAGTATTTTTTAAGTACTGGTTAAGAAGTTGATTGGTAGGTTTATTTTTTATTTTTATCCGCGTCTAATTTCATATTATCTGAATTTGGCGTTTTCATTTTACAATTTCCTTCAAAAGAAGCGTTGCCTTTAACAATAAGGGTCTTAATGTCCACGTCTCCTATTAATTTGCCTGTTTCATGGAGGGTTAGAGAATCTTGTGTTTCAATATTGCCATGAACCGCTCCAAAGACTTCTACGTTTATGGCTTTGATATTTCCTTGAACCATGGAGTCCTCTCCAACGATTAGATTGCCATCTAAAATGACATCACCATTTATTCTTCCTTCAACTCGGGTTAAACCCGATGATTCCAGTTTACCTGTAAACACGGCATTTTTTCCAACTAGTGTATCAAAAGTGCTTGGGTTTGTTTCACTATATTTCTTACTCATTAATTAACACCTCCTTATCTCACAGTTTTAAGTTAATATTATGTTACTATACTATGAATATAATATCAATTAAAAAGAATATTAAATTAAGGTAGTAAATAGCGTTTCAAATCTTTTGGTTTAATTTGTTTTAATAAGTTGAAACATCTTTTAAAGACATCCTTACAATAAGTGAGGAAATATAATATAATGAAGAGTAACAATAAGGAAAAGGAGAGCTTCTATGTTCGAAAAAAAGAGAGGAACACCCCTTAAAATAGTATTAATTATTTTATTACTATCACCTATTCTAATCTTTTCGGAATTTTTCATCAACGATAGAGAAGCTGAAATACCTGTAATTAATAGCAATGAAGAAATATCTGAAGTAAATGATGACATGGATGAAGAAGAAAAAAATGATGATAAAGTGACCCTGTGTTTTACTGGGGATGTGATGATGAATAGCTATTTCGCAGATTATATTAATAATTTTGGTGTAGACTATTCTTGGACGGATGTATCAGATATATTACAGAAGGCAGACATCACTGCCATTAACCTTGAAACAAGCGTCAGTGAAAGAGGCAAATCTCTAAAAAGAGAAGGATACGGCTTCAGATCGCAACCTGAAACATTACAAGGTTTAGTAAATGCAGGTGTTGATTTGGTTAATCTCGCTAATAATCATACCTACGATTATGGAGAAACAGCTTTTCTTGATACTCTGGATCACCTTGAAAAGAGCAATATTGTCTATTCCGGTGCTGGAAAGAATCTTGAAGAAGCCATTGATGTCAAAATTTTGAAAAGAAACAATTTGAATGTAGGATTTATTAGCTTTTCGGAGGTTCAATCATCTGGCAGTTTTAAAGCGGATGAAGACAAAGCCGGGATTGCTTTTTTTAATAAAAATGATGACTCGCTGATATTAGATGTAGTGACTAAGGCAAAAAAAGAATGTGATATTTTATTTGTAATGCTTCATTGGGGTGTTGAATATAACAGTGTGCCATCTGAATATCAAATTGAATTGGCTCACAGAATCATTGATAAAGGGGCAGATGGGATAATAGGACATCATCCTCATATTCTTCAAGGCATGGAAATATATAAAGAACGTCCGATAATATACAGTGTAGGGAATTTCTTGTTCCTGAAGAAAAATGAAGAAGCTGGCAAAACAGCGGTATTTGAATTAGAGTTTGGAAAAGATAATTTTATAGGCGGACGTTTCTACCCCGTTCATATTGATAAATGCAAGGCAGACTTATTGGAAGAGGATGACCCAATGAAAAAAGAAATTATTCAAAAGCTTTCAAATTTATCACAAGGTTTTGGAACCAATATAACCACTGAAGGCACTTTTTGAGAGTTGAGGTAAGAGATATGAGAGAAGACTTAGGAATGATTCGAGTTGCGGCTGTATCACCAAAGATGCTTGTTGCAAATCCGGATTATAATGTTAGAGAAATAGTTGCTTGCATAAAAGAAGCAACGGTTCAAAGGGCTACAATTATTGTATTGCCGGAGCTATCCATTACAGGATATACGTGTGGGGATTTATTTGCTCAAGGTGTTTTATATGAAAAGGCAATGGCGGCTCTTGACCAATTAGCTCATGAAACAAGCCACGTAGATGCTGTGGTTGTTGTTGGGATGCCCATTTATATTGAAAACAATTTTTATAATTGTGCCGTTTTATTACAAAAGGGAGAGATCAAGGGTGTGGTTCCCAAAACATTTATACCCAATTATAAAGAGTTTTATGAGGACAGATGGTTTGCATCGGGAAATACCATGAGTCGTGAGAGAAAGACAATTCATCTCAAAGAGAAAGAGATTCCTTTTGGGAACCTTATTTTTACCGATTTAAAAAATGATATTAAAATAGGGATAGAAATTTGTGAAGACGTTTGGGCCCCTATTTCCCCAGGGACACATCTTTCTCTCAATGGGGCGCATGTTGTATTAAATTTGTCTGCAAGCAATGAAATGGTTGGCAAATCAGATTATAGAAGAACACTTATTGCCCAGGAGAGTGCGAAAAACATGTGTGGCTATATTTATGCAGCGTCAAGTGTACATGAATCCACAACAGATCTGGTTTTTAGTGGAGATTGTATGATTTGTGAAAATGGTAATGTTTTGGCTTTAGGTAAAAGGTTTCAAAGAGACAGTGCCATTTTATATGGAGATATAGATATTGAAAGATTAAAATTTGAAAGAGTACAAGGTCAGAATTTTGAAAAATGCACCACTTTCTATAGTAAGAGAGATGCCTATCAGCCTATTCCCTTAAATCCTCTATATCTTCTTATGGAAGGAGATACCCTGGGAAGAGTATACCCTAAAACACCCTTTGTTCCTGAAAAGGATGCTGTTATTAATGAACGCTGCGAAGAAATATTCAATATTCAGGCAGCAGGTCTTGCTAAAAGAATAGAACATATAGGCACATCTAAAGTGGTAGTTGGCATTTCAGGGGGGCTGGATTCAACTTTAGCTTTGTTAGTTTGTATAGAAACTTTTAAGTTATTAGGTATGGATTCAAAAAACATTATTGGCATTACCATGCCAGGATTTGGCACCACGGATAAAACTTATAACAATGCACAATTGCTTATGAAGCACTTAAATATACAAATGAAAGAAATTAATATCTCAAACTCAGTCATGCAACATTTTGAGGATATTGGACATGATCCAAAAGTACATGATGTCACCTATGAAAATGCTCAAGCCAGAGAAAGAACTCAGATTTTAATGGATATTGCTAACAAAGAAAAAGGAATTGTAATTGGTACCGGGGACCTCTCTGAGACGGCTTTAGGATGGGCAACTTATAATGGAGACCATATGTCTATGTACGCAGTAAATGTAAGTATACCAAAGACATTGGTGAGATTTATTATTGAGTGGGTCATGAACAATAAATTTGAAGATCCAATTTTGAGAAATACACTTCAAAATATTTTGGACACACCGATTTCACCAGAACTTTTGCCTCCTGACGAAGCTGGAGAGATTGCTCAGAAAACGGAAGATACGGTAGGTCCTTATATCTTACACGATTTCTTTTTATACTACACAATAAGATTTGGAATGAGACCCAAAAAATTATTATACATTGCCCAAAGCACTTTTGAGGGAGACTATTCAAAGGATGTTATAAAAAAATGGCTGGTGCTCTTTTATAAAAGATTCTTTTCACAGCAGTTTAAAAGAAGCTGCATGCCGGATGGACCTAAGGTAGGGACTGTTAGTTTGTCACCAAGAGGTGATTGGAGAATGCCAAGTGATGCAGATGTCAGTATTTGGATTCAAGAGCTGGAATAGGAAAGATAGATAAGAGATAACAGATAAGAGATAATAGTTAAGAGATTAGAGATTGTAGGGACGACCCTTGCGGTTGTCCGTAAGACAGGAGATTCTATTCGTAGGGGCTGGTCTTGTGCCTGCCCGGACAGTACAGGTGACAGATTAGGGATTAGGGATAAGGTTAAGGATAAGTAAGAGTTGAAGCTTAAGTGTAAGTATAAGTAAAAGCAGAAGGTAAAGTATAAAAAGTCTTCAAACTCACCCTACTCCGAAGGAGTTTGCTTAAACTTAAGCTTCGACTAAGTAATTACTACTCCGAAGGAGTCCATTTAAACTTAACGCTCAAGTCTATAGGGGCCGGTTCTGTGCTTGCCCGTAAAAAAATTTCATAGTGTAAAAAAATGGTTAGGTAAGATTGGGAAGGATAAATAGCAGTGGGGAAGAATAACTTAGAATAGGGATTAAGTTAATGGGGGAAGTTGTTTTGGAAAGGATTTTGAGAACCATTTTTAATGATAGAGAAAATACGTTTATTGTGCTAGACTAAAAAACACAT